>JAFGTH010000185.1 GCA_016934225.1 Lentisphaerota bacterium
ATTATTATGATTCGACTAATATTTTTAATTAAAGGAATTGAGCGCCATGAAGATTTATCTATGCACTTCCTGCAATAAGACAATTCCTCTAAAAGATCTGGCCACACACCGCCGACAATGCGGACCAAACGCCGAGATTATACTCAAAACCGGAACCGAATCAAAAGTCGGCAAGGTATTCGCTGACATTTTCAAAATACTTGCTTCTATACTTCTCTTCGGTTTGGGAATCTGGCTCGGCTCTTCGAGTTTCAAGTCTATTGCGTCCATGCGCCAGCTTGAACGCATACCCGCAACGGTCATTCAAGGCGTACTCCCAGGCGAAGTTAACCTCAATGGAACAGCACAGAAACTAGATCAGGTATTGCAGGCGCCCAAGTCTGGAGTATCCTGTCTGCATTACCGGTACAAGGTCGAGATCGAGGAAAAGGACTCCGACGGCGACAAAAGCTGGCGAACGGTCAGTGATGACACCGTGTCCGCCGACTTTGTTCTCAAGGACAATACGGGCGAAATTGCCGTCAGAACCGCAGGAACAATAAACTTTAATCTTCCAAGATCCTTCAGAACCCGGCAGGGTCACTACCGTTATACTGAATGGCGAATTGATCCAAACGATAAGTTGTTTCTTTTCGGCTATATCGTACATGCAAAGAACGGCTACGAAGTAAGATTTGATCAATCCGGCTGTTACGAGCCAATTATCTCAAAACATGACGAACAGCACGAACGGCTCAATATGGCTTACGCATCCATAGGCAAATGCTGGGGCGGATTGGTCGCATTAGCATTTGCGGCAAGCTTGATGTTTGCCGTCCTGCGAATTCACAGATTGCTCGTTTATTTCAGTATTCTAAGCACGATAATAGTCGTTGACCTTTTTGTTCTCGGATGTCAGATGATAAAGAACGATCTGCGCTCTGCGAACAACCGACTCGACAAACACGAACAGACCGCTATCGAAGCAATATCCAAGGATTTACGGCAATATAATATCGCCTGGAACGGCAATTGGGACAGTCTTGATTCGTTTGACAATTACGAAACGCTCGGACTCAAGAAGAAAAACGCGGAACGACTGGCCCGTATCAGACTCGATTTCGCGCTGGCTACCAAACGTGCGCAGCTTCAGCGCAACGCGTTTCCAGAACGTTTACTGGCTTCTGTCTGGAAAATTCCCCGTAAAGCCTCAATCCATCTTCCTGAATCAGAAAAAACTCAGTTGGCACAACTAACCGCCAAATTCAGAAAGGCGCAGGTGCCTCCGTTGATCGGATGGGGCTTCATCGGCGGATCCTTGCTGGTTGCACTTACTACTCTCGGATTCGGCTTTAAGGAAGTCCGTTTCAAAAGATGCATCGAAAATCTTCCGACAAGCGCCACCGCCGGCGCCGCGTACGGTCTCTCGGAATTTAAGGGTTTCGTCAAACTTCCCGATACGGAGGAACCGTTGAACGGCCCGCTTAGCCTCACACCATGTGTTCAATACCACTACGTGGTAAAGGAAAAACGCAGTTCAGGAAAGAACTCGCATTGGGCAACAATACTGGATAATACACAGGAACGCCCATTCCTGTGCGAAGACGATGAAGGCTCCATATGGATTGATCCTGACGGAGCCGAAATAATGACGGTACACAGAACCACGCGACATGAAGGGCAACGAAGATATTCCGAAACAAGATTGGAATTAAACGATCCGCTTTACGCCATTGGAGAATGCGTCATAGAGCCGGGTTTCGGCGATAGACTGTATCTAAAAAAACCGCAAGACAGTTACCCTTTCATCCTGAGTAATTTGACCGAGTCCGTAGTCATGCGACAAATAGCCGCTATCGGTATTTTGCTGCTTAACATTTCGTTCGCGACAATCCTGCTGGCCGCTCTAACGTTGTTTGGTCTCTCAGGCGCCTTTGCCGCCACCGATTACCTAACCTCCGCGCTGGCCGCGCCGACTTTCATGATATTCATTACGTTGGTCCTCCATATTAATGACCTGGTATTTCTCCGAAACCGCGCCAACCGTAACTGGGCCAACATAGATATATCACTACAGAAACGACACGACCTGATTCCAACCCTCCAGCAGACCGTACAATCCTATATGACTCACGAGATCGGCCTGCAACAGGCAATTGCACAGATGCGGTCTGCATACGGAAACGGACGCGCTACCGATCCCGAAACCGTGGGAAAATTCATACAGAACGAGCGCTCGGCGCTATCTCAACTTCTCGGAGTCTTCGAAAACTATCCTAACCTCAAGACTGACACACAAACAGCGCTTTTTATGAGAACAATAATTCTGCTCGAGAACGAGATCTGTCTGATGAAAACAGGCTATAATGATGCTGTCGAGACTTACAATACACGCATACAAAAACTGCCGGATCTTATTTTCGCAAAAATGTTCGGTTTCAGGGAAATGCAATTTATTCACGCCGATTCCGATGTTGTGCGCATACCCCCGTCGCTCCAGAATATATGGCAGAAAGACAACGTTGAAAAAGCCAGGAAGGCTACAACTCAACAGGTTGATTCCACAACCGAACATGTCGTGAGCACTGCTCAACCACCTTACTCGGCAATGGCAACTATCGTTGCGTCCACAGCCGTTACAGACAAAGTCGCCGACGAAGACACAGATACCGATGTCGTTGATGCTCGCGCTGTTATATTCGCATTGCTGTTAGGCAAAGACGAAGCTGTCCGCCAAAAACAGCTCAATACGATAGCAGAGAAAGATTCCGCCATAGTGAGCAGGAAGACCAGATCATTGATAGCCGCTGTGACCGGCGATGTAAAAGACGATGTCGGCAGACTTCGAACAGCGGAAGAATGGTTCCCAAAACTCGAATCACTTTCGCCTGGCGGCTACAACAGGTTCCGACAACTTGTTCGCGAACTGATGGAAGCCGACGATGAAATTTCGTTGTTTGAATATGCCCTCCAAAAATCCATAACCTATCGGCTGGACAAAGCGTTTGGACTGACCGCAAAACACCCGGTAAGACATACAAACCTGTCATTAGTCATAAAGCAAACCTTACTGGCGCTATCAAGGCTTGTTTACTCCGAAGAAAAAACCGGCGAAACCGGACAGATTGCGTTTGATCTGGGAGTCGCTCAACTGAATTACGCGCCCAAATCCGATTTAAAACTCATTCCGAGAGAACAATGCACTTTAGCTGCGTTTGATGAAGCAATTGAGGAACTTGCCCATGCCGCAAACTCCGTTAAAGCCAACATTCTGTTCGCCTGCGGTGAAGCGGTTAAAATGAACAATGATTACACGTACGATCAGGCGTTGTTGCTGATGGCAATGGCAGATACGTTTAATCTGAACAGGCCAGACTGGTGCTAACCTGAATCAGACGTGGAATTTTCCAAAACAACTTCGTCACCATATGTCGGCACATGGGACGACCAACCTTTTCTCTCTTTCACAAATGCGGCAAACGCATTTGCCGCGTCGGGTTCGCCGTGTGTTACAAATACGCGTTTGGGAGAATTCTTAAGACCAGAAAGCCATCGCAGTAGCTCGTTGCGATCGCCGTGCGCAGAAAACCCGTTGATTTTCTTAATACGCGCTTTCACAGCATAATTCTCGCCGTGTATTCGCACCTCTTTCTCGCCTTCCAAGATAATGCGCCCAAGAGTTCCAACCGCCTGATATCCCACAAACAGGATTGTACTCTCCGGACGACTGATATGGTTGCGGAGATGATGCTTTATTCTGCCGCCGGTACACATGCCGGAACCGGCAATAATGATCGCCGGTTCTTTCACTTCGTTGATCGCCTTGGACTCATCCACGCTTCTGCTTAAAGTCAGCCCGGGCAAATCACACGGGTGATGCCCGGAACGAATCAGTGACATCGTCTCATTATCAAAACATTCAGGATGTCGTTCAAATACTTCCGTGACGCGAATCGCCATAGGGCTGTCTAAAAATATCGGAATCTTTTCGATCATGCCTTTTGCAAGCATTTCGTTCAGCCTGTAAAGAAGTTCTTGCGTTCGCTCTACGGCAAAACTTGGCACGACCACATGCCCGCCGGCTGCTCTCGTCTCGTTCACGATTGTCGCCAATGCTTCCGAGATGGTGTCGTTGTCCTTGTGCGTCCTGTTTCCGTAGGTGGATTCCACAATTACATAGTCAGCTTTTTCAATAAGCACGGGGTCACGCAATATCGGTGTGTTCCAACGTCCAACGTCGCCGGAAAAAAGCACTGATGTTTCTTCGCCGTTATGCTTGACAACTATCTTAACGGATGACGACCCTAGAATGTGACCGACATCGTTGAAATATGCAACCACGCCGGCGCCAAGATCAATCGGTTCATCGTATCTTGTGCTTTTCATGCAAGATTGAATCAGCTCAACATCTTCCTGCGTGTACAGGGGCGCCACTGGGAAAGGCCCTGTTCTGCCCTGCTTCTCGTGCCGTCGTCGTTTCTTCTCCGCGTCTTCTTCCTGAATTTTTGCGGAATCCATCATAACTATCTTTGCGATATCCACAGTCGCGCCGGTACCGTAGATATCACCTTTGAAACCCGTTTTGGCAAGTTTGGGCAAAAGACCG
>JAFGTH010000186.1 GCA_016934225.1 Lentisphaerota bacterium
TAATACCTCCTATTTTCTTGTATCGGTTAAAAAATTTAAGTTTTCGATATAAATAATCTTGCTTTAGTGAAGAAGTTCAGAATTCCTATTTTCACTTTAATTATAACGCAGAAAGCATACAGCGGGCAAACTTTTCTTGTTTTGGCGGATGCATACGACTATTGTATTGCGTTTACTTGGTGGCGACGGAGAGGTGACAATGTCAAAAACGTCTGAAAACGCTTGTTCAATAGATGTAAAATATGTGGCGAGACTGGCCAGGTTGAATCTTGGTGAGGATGAAGCGTTGCGTTTGCAGGCGCAGATGGACCAGATTATTAGATATATCGGCAAAATCAACGAACTGGATTTAAGCGGAATAGAGCCTGCATCACATGCTTCGTCCGTCATAAACGTGTTTCGGAAAGACGATGTCAAGGCGAGTATAGACAGAGACAGGATTCTTGCCAATGCGCCCAAAGTAGCCAAAGACATGTTTTTAGTGCCTAAGATTGTTGATTGATTCGATTATATGACTACAAGTATTGACAAAATGACCGCGCATGAGGCAATTGCTGAACTGAATTCCGGAAATGTCAGTTCTGAAGAACTTGTGACCGCCTTGCTTAAAAAGATTGAATCTCGGGACGCCGAAATTGGAGCATACATCTCTCTTGACGCCGATGCAGCCTTGCAGGATGCCCGACAAGCGGACAGGGCGCGCGCTTCCGGGAAGTCCGGCCGATTACTCGGTGTTCCTGTGGCGGTAAAGGATATTATTAATGTAAACGGGCAAGCATGCAATTGTGCGTCGAAGATTCTTGAGGGATATATTTCTCCCTACGATGCTACGGTTATCAGGATGTTGCGCAATGAAGGCGCAGTGTTTGTCGGCAGAACAAACATGGACGAATTTGCGATGGGCAGTTCATGCGAAAATTCGGCATTCAAAATCACGCGGAATCCTGCGAATACCAATTGTGTGCCGGGCGGTTCGAGCGGCGGTTCTGCGGCGGCTGTTGCGGCTGGTGAGGCGATTGTATCGTTGGGATCCGATACAGGCGGTTCGATCCGTCAGCCGGCGGCGTTCTGCGGCTGTATTGGTCTGAAGCCATCGTATGGCCGAGTGTCTCGATATGGTTTAGTTGCGTTTGCGTCTTCACTTGATCAAATTGGCCCGATCGCCAAAGACGTGGAGGACGCGGCATTGCTTCTTGGCATTATCGCGGGACATGATCCAATGGATTCATCTTCGGTAAAAGTTCCTGTGCCGGACTATACAGCATCGCTCAAACCGAATTTGCGCGGGATGACGCTGGGTCTTCCTAAAGAATATTTTGTGGACGGGATGAATTCTGAGGTTCGTGATGCTGTCATGCGAGCAGTGGCGCAATGCGAAAATCTTGGCGCAACGATCAGCGATGTGAGCCTGCCTCATACTGAGTACGCAATAGCAACTTACTATGTTATTGCTACGGCAGAAGCGTCGGCCAATCTTGCTCGATTTGACGGAGTCCGGTACGGAAAACGGGCTGAAGGCAGCAACGATCCGGTGGAAATGTACTACTCAACTCGCGCGCAGGGATTTGGAGAGGAAGTAAAAAGGCGAATAATACTCGGCACCTATGTGTTAAGCAGCGGTTATTATGACGCATATTATTTGTCCGCGCAGAAAGTGCGGACGCTCATGCGACGTGATTTCCAGTCGGTTTTCGAGAACTGTGATGCGTTGTTGGCGCCGGTAACACCGACGGCAGCGTTCCGAATAGGGGAGAAAGCGAATGATCCGTTGCAGATGTATCTGGCGGACATATTCACCGCGACGGCAAATTTGGCGGGAATCTGCGGAATCTCGGTTCCGTGCGGCAATACATCTGACGAATTGCCGATTGGAATGCAGGTTCTCGGGCCGGCGTTCAAGGAGGAAAGTATTCTCCAGGTTGCATACGCATATGAACAGGAACAGAAGCAGGTCGCCAAAGTCGCCAGCAAGCAATGATTTTACGAAGAATAAACAACGTATTATCTCAACTGGAACAAGGAATCTTTTCGCCTGGTGTGAAAACGGGGATTTCTCGGCAAACTCGAGGCGACAGAATGCAATTGCCGCTTATTCGTGGGGCATAATACCGGCGAGGCCATAGACAATGTCATTTTATACGGCAATAGGTTTGGAAGTGCATGTTCAGCTTAGAACACGATCAAAAATGTTTTGCGGCTGCAGCACGGAATATGGCGCGCCGCCCAATACGCATGTGTGCCCGGTGTGTCTTGGATATCCGGGTGCTATGCCGACGATGAACGAGGAAGCAATTCGTTTAACCGTTTTGATGGGACTGATGATCGGATCAAGGATCAACAGCTACAGCAAGTTTGATCGCAAGAGCTATTTCTATCCGGATATGCCGAAGAATTACCAAATATCGCAGTACGACCAACCTTTGTGTATTGGAGGATCTGTTAATATTAATGTCGGCGGTGTTACGAAACCGATACGCGTTACTAGAATTCATCTTGAGGAAGACGTTGGGAAGAACATGCATTTTGAACAAACAAGCGGTGTGGATTTTAATCGCGCAGGCATTCCGCTCATGGAGATTGTTACGGAACCGGATATGGCGAGTCCGGATGAAGCATTTGCGTTTCTGCATGCAATTAAACAGATAGCCATGTATGCCGGCGTGAGTGATTGTGATCTTGAAAAGGGCAATCTACGGGTAGATGTGAATTGTAGCGTTCGCATGGATGCGGAAGGTCCACTGGGCACAAAAACGGAAATAAAGAACATGAACACTTTCAAAGGCGTACATAACGCCTTGGAATATGAAGTATCGCGACAGGAGGAAATTCTGCTGTCCGGTGGAATCGTGCTACAGGAAACGCTGCGGTGGGACGCAGATCAAGGAACGACGACGGGGATGCGTTCAAAAGAAGACGCTCATGACTATAGGTATTTCCCGGAACCGGATTTGATGCCGATATGTCTTTCCGGCGAAACGATAGACGATTTGCGCAGAACGCTTCCTGAATTGCCGGCGGCGAGACGCAGCCGACTGGTCTCTCAATATGGACTTCCGGATTATGATGCCGGCGTATTGGTTGCGGATAAAGCTGTTGCGGATTACTTTGAGGCCGTTGCGGAACTGTCTTCGAATCCCAAGGCTGTTTCAAACTGGGTGATGACCGAGATGTTGCGCATGCTTGCGGAATCGGACACAACTATTGACAATGTAAGGATTGGTGCGCATGAACTGGCGGAACTTATCAGCCTGGTAGATTGTGGAACAATAAGTTCAACGGCGGCCAAAGATGTTTTTATGGAGATGTTTCAGCAAGGGGGGCGCCCGGCGGATATCGTCGAAAGCAAGGGCTTGAGGCAAGTAAGTGATGTGGATGCTATCGAGTTGCTGGTGGCCAGGGCCATGACTGAAAATCCCGCATCCGTTGCGGATTACAAAGCCGGCAAAAAAGCTGCGGCAAAATTTCTGGTAGGTCAGGTTATGCGGTTGAGCAAGGGCAAGGCTGATCCGCGAATGGTGGACAGAATGGTGGAGAGCAAGCTTTCGGGTTCGTGATAAGAATTTTCCGCCAAAGGCGGAAGAAACCAGACGGATTTTCGGATCCTCTTAACCGGTATTTCGTTATATGATTTCTGGCGTTTGTGGTATAATCTGTCACAATATCGCGTGTACATGGGAGGGAATAATTGACCTCAAACGATAAGTATGTCCTCGAAATTCTGCTTGAGAACGGCACTGTAACGCAGGAACAGATTGATGGTGTCAAAGAGAGCGAAACTATACGGCATGGCGGCAGTGTCGTGGACGCTCTTTTAGCCGAGGACGTTTTATCGGAAACCGACATACTTACCATATTGGCCAGCCAATTCGGCATGGAGTTTATTACGCTACAAGGCCTGGATATTCCTACCGATGTTCGGGATGTGGTTCCGGCGGATGTGGCGCGTCGTTATCGTGTAATGCCCGTTTACAAAACGGAAGACGGAGTTGCCATAGCGATCAGCGATCCGCTCGACTTCGACACAGTTGACAGTCTCAGGTATGTTTTGAAATGTAATGTTGAAGCGGTTGTCGCGTCTCGAGCCGAGATTCAGGTTGCGTTGGACAGATATTATGCGATCGAAGCGACGATGGATACGATGATGGATCAGATCACGGATGGCACTGTTGACGTGGCGATGTCCGGCACACAGGATATAATTCAGGATGATCAAGCCACGGATTCGGATGCGCCGATCATAAAACTTGTTAGTTTGATCATACTCGAAGCGTATAAGAATCGTGCTTCGGATATACATCTGGAGCCGTTAGAGAAACGTTTTCGAGTGCGATACCGGATAGATGGTGTGCTTCACGAAGTTGACAGTCCTCCCAAACGACTTCAGGCGGCGATAATCAGCCGCGTCAAAATCATGGCAGGGATGAAAATATCCGAGAAAAGGATTCCTCAGGATGGCCGCATACAAGTGAACATAATGGGACGAGAATTGGATCTTCGTGTGTCTACCGTTCCTACTAACGCAGGCGAAAGCATTGTCATGCGTATTCTGGACAAACAAAGTCTGGCTTTGGGGCTGCCCAAACTTGGTTTTTTCACGGACGATCAACAGACATTTGAACGTCTGATTAAATTACCGGATGGAATTATCCTTGTTACCGGGCCGACCGGGTCAGGCAAGACTACTACATTATATGCCTGTCTGAACGAGATCAACAAACCGGACAGGAAAATCATTACAGTTGAAGATCCTGTCGAGTACCAGATGTCCGGCATCAACCAGGTACAGGTACGCCCCGATATTAATCTCACCTTTGCAGCGGCCTTGCGTTCGATATTGCGTCAAGCGCCGAATATTGTGATGATTGGAGAAATTCGTGACAGGGAAACGGCAAACATTGCGACTGAAGCGTCTTTGACCGGGCATCTTGTATTCAGCACACTGCATACCAATGACGCGCCAAGCGCGGTGACTCGACTTCTCGATATAGGCGTGAAACCTTTTCTTGTAGCGTCATCCTTGAGGGCTGTAATGGCTCAGCGTCTTGTGAGATGCATATGCGACAATTGTCGCGAGCCCTATCAGGTAACAGAATCCGATTTGGAGTTTTTGGGGCCGGCCGCCAAGCAAATGACCGAATCCACTCTCACAAAGGGCCGAGGCTGCAACAAATGCGCATTGACCGGCTACACGGGTCGAAAGGGCATATTTGAGATTCTGCTTGTTACAGATGAAATACAGAAAATGATTTTTGAAAAACAGAGCGCCAGTATATTAAGGCAACGCGCCAGAGAAATGGGCATGCGAACTTTGCGCGAGGACGGTTTGCGTAAAATTGTTTCGGGAATTACAACAATTGAAGAGGTCTTAAGAGTAACAATGGGAGATCAGAACTGATGCATGAACAAACAACTTCTCAAACCGGTGTTGGACAAGATCAAATGGTTGAAATGAACGAGCTTCTTCAGCTCACGTATGACGAAGGCGCTTCGGATCTGCATTTGGCTGTAGGGTTGCCGCCGATGTTGCGTATTCATGGCGGTTTGCAACCGTTGGACAGCGCGCCGCTTCGGCCTGAGGACACCGAACGCTTAATGAAAAGTATTACGTCTCCCGACAACCAACAAAAAATTCGTGAGCATGGTGGTGTGGATTTCGGATTCGGATTTGGCGACTTGGCCCGTTTTAGAGTCAGTGTTCTCAAGTCCAAAGGTAATATCGGTGTTGTTCTCAGACAGATACCGAATGAGTTTCTGTCTTTGGAGGCGATTGGGTTGCCTTCGCAGATCAAAGAACTTTTATTCAAACCGAGGGGACTTGTTCTTGTCACCGGGCCGACCGGATCAGGCAAATCAACTACACTGGCGAGCATGGTAAACGTAATCAATCAAGAACGTGACTGTCATATTATCACGATTGAAGATCCGATTGAGTATTATCACGGTCATAAAAAAAGCATCATAACGCAGCGTGAAATCGGCGTGGATGTGCAAAGTTTCAAAGCTGCGCTGCGAACAGCCTTGCGTCAGGATCCTGATGTCATACTCGTGGGTGAAATGCGCGACTTGGAAACAATGGAAGCGGCGATAACTGCGGCCGAGACCGGTCACTTGGTTTTTGCCACCCTGCATACGACCGGCGCGGCGGCAACCGTTGATCGTATTGTTGATGCGTTTCCGACGGATCAACAGGAGCAGATTCGTACCCAGCTCTCGGTGGGCATTGTGGCGGTGATCTCTCAGTTGCTGTTGGTAAAGAGCGACGGGCACGGACGTGTTGCGGCGTTTGAGATCATGATTTCAACGTCGTCTATCCGTTCGCTAATACGCGACAATAAAACGTACCGCATAACATCGGATATCCAAACCGGTGCCAAGTATGGCATGATCACTCTTGATGCTCACTTGATGGCGCTCTACCAGGCCGGGCAAATCAGATACGAAGATCTGATAACAAAAGCACAGGATCCGGAAGCCATTGTGCAGAAGCTGCAAGAAATCGGCGGCAAAAGAAAATAGGATTTGAGATGACTGAGGCAACCTATACAGATCCGGTGCTTCTGCTTCTGATTGAGCAGAAAATGGTTTCTGTCGAGCAGGCCGCGCTTTTGAATGAAGAGAGCGCGAAGAGCGGTAAGACGGTTCGAAGTATTCTCATTGATCAGGAGCACATTACGGAGGATCAGCTCTTGGAGATTATGGCGGAATATCACGGATCCAAAGTCATCAATCTTCCTGCCACCGACATACCCGTTGATGTTATTCATAGAGTGCCGGCGAGCGTCGCCCGAATGTACAATGTTGTGCCGGTGACCATGTCGCCCAATTCCATCGAATTGGCCACTTATGATATGATATCACCACAGATTATGGATGAGCTGATGTTTGTGCTCACATGTGATATCTCATACGTATTTGCTCGGGAAGAAGATATTAAAAGGAGCATTAACCAGTTTTATGGCGACGATAGCGACGCGGTCAACGACATGCTTTCGGCGCTGGAATCGGAGATTGAGGAAGTTGATGCGCTTGCCATCAGGGATGAAGATGATCAGAAAGGGTTGGAAGAGGCGGCTGGGTCGCGTCCCGTAATAAGGTTTGTTAACCTGGTTCTTTATCAGGCGGTGAATGACCGAGCTTCAGACATACATTTTGAGCCGTTTGAAAAAGAATTCAAAATTCGATACCGCGTGGATGGCGCGTTATACGAAATGGCGCCTCCTCCAAAACGTCTTGCATTACCGTTAATATCCAGAATCAAGGTCATGTCCGGGTTAAATATCGCGGAACGTCGTTTGCCACAGGACGGTAGAATACAACTAACAATCGGCGGACGGCAGATAGATCTTCGTGTCTCAACCTTGCCGACTCAATTTGGAGAAAGTGTCGTGTTGAGAGTTTTGGACAGAAGCGTTGTTTCTCTTGAAATCGAAAATTTGGGCATGCCGGACGATATATATCAGTCATTTACCAGAGATATCAAGCAGCCCAACGGAATCATAATCGTTACCGGTCCTACCGGATCCGGTAAAACAACCACGCTCTATTCCGGATTGCGAAGAATCAACACGATTGAGACCAAGATACTTACCGCCGAAGAGCCTGTCGAGTATGACATAGAAGGGATTATGCAGGTGCCGATCAACGATATAGCCGGTAATACCTTCGGTATTGTGTTGCGCGCGTTTCTACGTCAGGATCCCGATGTAATAATGATCGGCGAAATTCGGGACCTGGAGACTGCCCAGATTGCGGTGCAAGCGTCGTTGACCGGTCATCTTGTATTCAGTACATTGCACACCAACGATGCCGCAGGCGCTATCACGCGATTGATAGATATGGATGTTGAACCGTATCTTATATCATCTACTTTGGAAGCGGTACTCGGCCAGCGGCTCGTGCGTAAAGTGTGTGAGAACTGTAAAACTCCGATCAAACCGACAGAAGAAATGTTGCACAGTCTTGGGTTGAGCGAGAAAGACGTGGAGGACAGGGAGTTTTATTTTGGGCAAGGGTGTTCGTTCTGCAACGAAACAGGTTATCACGGCAGGAAGGGCATTTACGAGTATTTATCGGTTACCGAACCTATAAAGCAGTTAATAGATCAGCGCCAACCCACGTTAGTCATAAGAGATAAAGCCGTAGAGCTTGGGATGCGCACAATGCGCGAAGATGGCATTAGAAATTTACTCGACGGATACACAACTGTTGAAGAAATCATCAAGTACACTTAACAGGAGCATGGGAGCGCGATGGCGGGCGACTGTTACTGTGGCCATGATAGAACTGGAATCGGTTCAGGGCGCATGGCGCTGCAATTAAAATTCGGCGGTATCTGAAGTCTATGAAATAATGAGCGCACATCGGGAGATCGGAACTTATTCGGTGTACAAGCGTCTTCTTCGCTATGTGCGCCCTTACACTACACGACTTGTCATCGGCGTACTTGCCGGCGCCTTGGGCGGCGGATCTCTGTACGGTATTCTGCAGTCGTCCGGCAACATATTCATTGCGTTCGAAAACCCCACGGTTGTCGCGTCCGGCGATAGTGTCAAGAGCGATACCGCTAAGGACTCCAGATTTGAAAGAATTGAAAAAATTGCCGATCGTCTTGATATACAGGCCACGACAAACGACGGACTGATGACATGGCAATTCATAGTACTGCTCATTGTCGCGTTCCCTGTATTTTATCTTGCGCGGGCGATTATGTGTTACCTCAACCGGTACTACATGCGTTGGATTGGATCGCGAGTGGTTCGCGACTTGCGTGACGATCTTTTCAATGGATTGCAGTCGCAGTCCCTTCGATTTTACGGGAAAACGGACGTAGGTCAATTAATCAGCAAATGCACGAACGATACAACAGTATTGGAAAATGTTATTGCAACAACAGTTTCCAGTATCACAACTGCTCCAATCGAAATAACCGTTGCCGTTGCATTTGTGGTTGTGTCGTCCGTTAAAAGCGATATGCATGGGCTGGTACTGGCAATGGCGTTGGCATTTCCACTGTGTATTCTTCCGATTGTCGTGCTTGGAAAATACGTCAAGCGTCATACCAGAAGGGCTCTCTTGCGCATATCCGATCTGGTATCAAGAATGCATGAGAATTTCACCGGCATCAGGGTGGTCAAAGCGTTTTATATGGAGGAAGCTGAATCGAAGCGTTTTGTTGAAATGAACAGAACGTATTTTCAATCCATCATCAAAGCTCTCAGAGCAGAACTGTTAATGACCCCCCTGATGGAGTCGGTAGGCGTGGCGTTGGCATGCGTTTTTCTGGTCATTTGCTACGGCAAGGGTGTAATGCTGTCCGAGATTATTCCGATTGGGATGGCTGCGTTCTTTGCATATCGCCCTGTAAAGTCGCTGGCGCATATCGGCGCAAACCTCCAAAGAGGCGCCGCCGCGCTCGAACGAATATTCGACGTTTTGGATGCCGATACGTCAATAATTGAAGCCGCTGACGCAAAGAGCATATCTGAATTTAAGGATCGCATTGTATTCGAGAACGTTACTTTCAAGTACGATAATAATAGTCCGACTGTAATTGACAACGTCTCGTTTGAAATCCGGATGGGTACGGTCGTGGCGTTGGTTGGCGAGACCGGATCCGGCAAATCCACTCTGGCGAACCTGCTTGCCCGTTTTTACGATCCATCGTCCGGCCGAATTACGATTGACGGATCCGATCTGAAAAATATCAAAATTAAATCCCTACGCAATTTAATCGGAGTCGTTACACAGGAAACAATATTGTTCAACGACACGATTGCCCGAAATATCGCCTATGGCGATAAAAATGCGAATATGGGCAAAATTATCGAAGCCGCGAAGAAGGCCAACGCGCATGATTTCATTGTGGCAGATCCGGAAGGATACGAGCGCGTGGTCGGCGAAAAAGGCTTCGTGTTGAGCGGCGGCGAACGTCAACGCATTGCCGTGGCCAGAGCGATTATGAAAGATCCGCCGATATTGATTTTAGACGAAGCTACAAGCGCGCTTGATACTGTAACCGAACGACTCGTGCAGGAGGCGATTGCGAGGATCATGACCGACCGAACAGTATTTGTGATTGCCCACAGATTAAGCACGGTCAAGCACGCCGACCAGATACTGCTTGTTGATAGCGGCAGGATCGTTGAGCGCGGAACGCATGAAGAGCTTTATAGCTCCGGCGGCAAATATAGAGAACTCTGCGATATGCAGGTGCTTGACGAGTAGGGGATGGGAACCGCAGATCCCGCGGGAGGCGGGACAAGTGGAGAGGGAGAGGTATTGAACCACGGAGACGCGGGGGCACGGAGATGAGGCTCGACAACGGCGGACAAGTCCGCCGTTCTCTCGCGTGGAAATGTGGAGGAAACCCGCCGGGTGCATGGTCTGCTTCTTTATGCTTCCGATCCCGTGAACTCCCTGCTACAGACATCATGGAAACGGGGATGGAATTCCAAGAGGCGA
>JAFGTH010000187.1 GCA_016934225.1 Lentisphaerota bacterium
AACGGGACTCACTACGTCTACCTGGCGAACGGAGCTATCGCCAGCACGGAAATGACTGATGTGCGAAGCAATAGAGAAGGTTTCTTCGCCGAAATAGACTGCAGCTTCTAATCGGCTATTTAAAGAACACCAGCGTGTTCTTCGGTATTGTTCGTTCGTTCACTTCACCGCCATGTCGTAAGATGCCGTCAGGAAACATGTACTGTGTAGTTGTTGCGTTCCACGCAGCGCCGCAAATATCAAAAGCGCTCTTCATGTTCGTAATCCGGCCGCCCAATTGGTATCCGACCAGGATCCTTGTGCCTGGCGGTATTTTATTCTGTTCCGCCGGCAATAATTCACGTCCTGATTTTAAAACACCGTCCGGAAGAAAATAATATGTGTCATCCCTGTCACACGCCTTTCCAATGAGCTCTTTTGCAGAACAACCGGTTGAACCGACAAGAACAATACCGTCTCTTTCGACCATATCGGGTTCGGCGCTAACCACCTTTGTTCCGGTAGGAATCTTGCGCCAATCGGCGACTTCGTTGCCGCGCAATTGTCGTCCGTCCGGAAAAACATATATTGTCCCCGGCTTGTCGTGATCGTCTCCGGCAATATCCCAAGCCGACCGACCATGCGATATGATGTTCTTCCCCATCGTTGTACTGTCGCGACCGCGGCCATACAGCATATTCGCCAGATATTCATCGGCATTGACAAGACGGCCGGCGCGTACATCGGGATCGTAGGCAGGCGCTTTCCCAAGCCCGATTTTTGATCTTACTGATGTTTTGGCAAACAACATTCCACAACGCTTCCGGCCACGGTGAGGCTTGCGATGCCACCTGTTCGGCTCGCCGTATGCCACCATGGAATGAGTCAGCACCCGTTCGTCCGGAACACGAAATATGCGTTTCAGTTCCGCTAAAAGTATTCGCAACGCCCGATATTGAGCCGAAGTAATATCCTTGTTGTGATATCCCACAACCTCTATTCCGACCGAGAACAGGTCAATGTTTCTACGCCCATTCCACATGCTCGTTCCGCAATGCAGCGCAACCTTGCGCTTGTCAATTATCCTGTAAACACGCCCTTGCTCGTCCACAAAATAATTTGCCTCGCCGTTTCTGTACACTTTCGACAATGACCCTTTCTTCGATCCTTCGGTAGTATGCAGAATAATGTAATCCGTCCTGTCACGAACCGGGCGTTGCGCATTTTTTGGGCTGTAGTAGCTTGTGATATTCAGACCGGGCGCGGCGTCGGACACGGTCATCATGAGAAGCAACGCGACGACGGCCACATGCGCTATTTCAGCCATTCTTAACGTCTTCATCACAGAAACAGATTATCGGCAGTCATATCCGCGGGCACCGCCAGATCAAGCAAATGCAACACTGTAGGCGCAATATCAGACAGTTTGCCGGATTTCTTCAACAATTTATTCTTCGCGTCGGAAGCGACGTATATGCACTCCACAGGATTCATGCTATGACTGGTTTTGACCATGCCCGTTTCCAGATCGAGCATTTCTTCCGCATTGCCGTGGTCTGCAGTGATGAGAATATGCGCGTCAATTTCAAGCAGACGGTTGACGATTTTGCCGACGCATTCGTCAACAACCGTAATCGCTTTCCTTGCCGCTTCGAAATCGCCCGTATGACCGACCATATCTCCGTTTGCATAGTTAACCGCGATAAAGTCATACTTGTTGCTCTCCAAACGACGCAACAGTTCGGTGGTAACATTGTATGCATCCATTTCCGGATGACTGGCAAAAGTGGCCGGATCAAAGCGGCTTTCGATCTGCACCTGATCCTCGCCGTTGTAAGGAGTCGTAGATTTTCCGTTAAAGAAACTTGTGACGTGCCGGAATTTTTGAGTCTCCGCTATCCGTAACTGTTTCATGCCGGCGTTGGATATCACTTCGCCAAGCAAGTTTTTCATGCCGCCGCCTTCGGTCATTGCGCCCATTATGTATTCGGAAAATTCGTCGTAATACCTTGTCAATCCCACGTAAACGATTTTCGGCCTCTTCTTCAAAACACCGGGATAATCGCGATATACAAACGCCTGAGTAATCTGTATCGCCCTGTCCTGCCGGTAATTGGTATGCAATACGGCGTCGCCGTCATGCACCCCGTCATAAACACCGATGCAATGAGGTGGTATGTATTCATCAAACATTTCCACATTATCGGGAGTTTTGTCGTTCTCGTATGAGCGCCGAACAGCCGATTCGGCGCTTTCCGAACGGCGTCCTTCTCCGGCGACAATGCAGTTGTAGGCAATATCGGTCAATTTCCAGTTCCTGGATCTGTCCATTGCATAGTATCGCCCCATTACCGTGCCGATACGACATCGGCCGATCTCGTCAATAACCAGGGCCAGTTTCGCCAGATATTCCAAACAGCTTCGTGGCGGTGTATCGCGACCGTCCAGAAACGGATGAATGATTATCTCGCCATCCGGCCATTCCAAGCGCGCCTGTCTCATCAATTTGAAAAGATGCTCCTGGTGCGCATGAACACCCTCATCCTGCAGAAGTCCAAGCATATGCAGCTTGCTCCTGTTCCTTTTCCAGGAATTGATCATGTTGCGCCATTTGGGCGATTCAAATATTTTACCGCTCAACATATCATCATCAATTCGCTTAAGCTCCTGAACAACAATTCTGCCGGCGCCCATATTCAGATGTCCAACTTCGCTGGAACCCTGGTAACCGGCAGGCAAACCCACCGCTTCGCCGGAACATTCGAGCATTGTCCACGGGTACTCGGATTTATACCTGTTGATGTTTGGCGTATCGGCGGCCAGAACGGCATTCCCTTTCACGTTTTCGCTCAATCCCCATCCATCCCGAATAATTACTGCCACCGGTCGCTGCATTTCAATCTCCTCGTTGCATAAGAATTTTATAATATCTTTCGCTCGCGCATCACGTCGAGAATCCTGGCGGCCGCGTCTTTGACGCTCGTATCAGGGACACGCACAACAAGCGCCGGATTCGCCGGAGCCTCGTAAGGAACGTTTACACCGGCGAGGTTTCTGATTTCTCCATCCGCTGCCCTTTTATAGAGCCCTGATATATCATGCTGCTCGCACCATTCACGAGAAGCATCAACGTGCACTTCTATGAACTTGTCCTCTCCGACAATCGCCGCAATCTGACTCCTGATCGCTTCCATCGGCGAGACAAACCCGCATATTGCTATTACTCCCGTATCGTTTATAAGTCGCGCTATCTCGCCGACACGTCGAAGATGTTCCGCCGTGCCGGCAGAGCTAAAGTCCAGCTCGCGGCTCACACCCAGTCGCAAATTAATTCCGTCCAACACTATGGCTACTGATCCCAGATCAAACAACCGTTCTTCAAGCTCGTACGCAATTTCTGTTTTCCCCGATCCAACCAGACCGGTCAACCATATTGTCGCGGGCTTCTGGCCAAGTCGCTCAATTCGCTGTTCCATGGATATTCGACTTTGACGTCTTTCCAAACGGACTGTCGAGATATCGCTCGCTACTTGTCCTGGCGGAAGGCTGTCGGAAGGCTCCCTGTCTATGATCATGCCCGCGCCCATCGTTCCATTTGTGATCGGATCTACAATAATAAAACAGCCTGTGGCCCGGTTCTTTTCGTAAGGATCGTAAAACATGGGCCGAGTCGCCATAAACGCCACTCGCCCGATCTCGTTCAGCTTCAACAAACCAGATGAAACCCTGTTTAGCGTATTGACATCCACCTTGTACCGAACTTCACCTATCCGTGTTTTGATCATTTGAGTCGTCTGTTTGATCAAGTACGGCCGATTCATATCCATGGGAGTCTCGCTCATCCATACAACCATACCCTCAAATTGTCGGCTGACCCTCGGCATGTTGTGAGGATGGATAAGCATGTCGCCGCGACTGATGTCGAGTTCGTCAACCAGTGTTACCGTTACCGACATCGGCGGATACGCCGATTCAAGTTCGCCGTCATAGGTCACGATTGATTTTACACGACTTGTTTTCATCGAAGGCAGAACCATCACGGTATCGCCCTTGCGTATTATGCCGGAAGACACCTGCCCGCAATAACCTCGAAAATCCTGATCCGGCCGAAGCGCATATTGAATCGGGAAACGCAAATCTATCAAATTGCGGTCACCGGCCGTATAGACGTTCTCCAGAATTTCAAGAAGCGATTCGCCCGCGTACCAGGGCATACGCGAAGAACGAACTACGACATTGTCGCCTTTCAAAGCGCTGATAGGTATGAACCGCACGTCCGGCATCCGCAGTCGTTCCGCGAAATCCACGAACGAGTCGCGAATTTGCTCGAACACGTCTTGCTTGTATCCGACCGCATCCATCTTGTTGACGGCAACAATTATCCGCTGTACTCCGAGCAACGAATTGATGAACGCGTGCCTTTTGGTCTGCGGCAGCACGCCTTTTCTGGCATCCACGAGCACAACAGACAATCCGGCCGTAGACGAACCCGTTGCCATATTCCTTGTGTATTGCTCATGACCGGGCGTATCCGCAATTATGAACTTGCGGCGCGGCGTCGAAAAGTAACGGTACGCTACATCTATAGTAATACCCTGTTCACGTTCGGCTTTTAACCCGTCAGTCAGAAGCGAAAAATCAATTCCCTCGTCACCGGCACGACCGACCGACGCGTTTTTCACCGACGCAATCTGGTCTTCATAAATATTCTTGGAATCATGAAGAAGTCGGCCTATCAGCGTAGACTTTCCGTCGTCTATACTGCCTGCCGTGGAAAAACGCAATAAATCCTTGTGTTCGTTCTCGGCAAGAAACGCCTTTATGGTTTTATTTTCAGCCATGTCAATGCAACTCCGGTTATTAAAAATAACCTTCTCGCTTCTTGATCTCCATGGATCCCTCTGTGTCGTGATCAATTATTCGGGTAGATCTCTCTGAAGACCGTACGATCATCATCTCTTCAATTATTTCCGGTACGGTTTTCGCCTCTGATCGAATTGCGCCTGTGCATGGATAACAGCCCAGCGTCCTGAATCTACACATCACTTCCTGCGGCTTCTCGCCGTCTTTCAGCGGTACCGGCCCATCCAAAGGTATCAATTGATCCTCGCGCACAATAACCTGACGCCTCGCGGCGAAATACATCGGCACCACAGGGATCTTTTCCGCATAAATGTATTGCCAGATATCAAGCTCCGTCCAATTGGAGAGCGGAAAGACCCTGATATGCTCGCCTTTGTTGACCCGTGCGTTGTACAGATTCCAGAGTTCAGGTCGCTGATTCTTCGGATCCCATTGGCCAAAAGTGTCCCTGAACGAATACACGCGCTCTTTCGCCCTGGACTTCTCTTCTTCACGTCTGCCGCCTCCAAACGACGCGTCGTATTTACCGTCTCGCAAAGCGTTCAACAACGCCTCAGTCTTTAGAATCGCGCAACATTTCTGCGTCCCGTATTCAAAGGGCGTCACTTCCCCGGACTTCGGATGTTTGTATATCACAAGTTCCGCTCCGATTTGCCGTGTGAAACTGTCGCGGAATAAATACATTTCTCGAAATTTGTATCCGGTATCAACATGCATGAGCGGAAACGGAAGCTTGCCGGGATAGAACGCCTTCTGCGCCAGACGAACCATAACCGAAGAATCCTTTCCTATTGAGTAAAGCATCACGGGGCGCTCGAATTCCGCAACAACCTCACGAAGAATGTGAATACTCTCCGCTTCAAGCTGCTTGAGATGTGTCAGCGCATAGTTTTTCATCGCACGGCTGTCTTCTCGAGATAATTCATTACTATGTCACAGGCTGATTCCACCGAAATGTCCGTCGTGTCTATCGTCAACTCAGGCGCCGGAGGAGGTTCATACGGATCATTGACACCTGTAAAATTGTGAATTTCTCCGGCCCTCGCCCTGGCGTACAGACCTTTAACATCCCTGCGTTCACATTCCTGAACAGGCGTCGAGACATATACTTCAATAAAATTGCCACACAGGTCGCGCACGAATCGTCTGGCCTCTTCGTATGGAGAAACAAAAGACGCCACAACAAAAACGCCGTGTTTTTCAAGCATACTCGCCAGAAAGCCTATTCGTCTTATGTGCTCATCGCGTTCCTGCCTGGTAAAACCCGTGTTCGGGAACATATTCCTCACGCGATCGCCGTCAAAATACTCAATATCCACCCCTTGTTTCTCCAGATCGGCAACGATCTCTTCCGCAATCGTGCTTTTGCCGGATCCAGACAAACCGGTGAACCATAAGACTCCAGGTTTAATCCGTAAATGCTCTCGTGAATTTCTCTTCATGGAAACATCAAAACCCATAACACATGGTTTAACGCCAATGCGTACAAACTTGACACAATGTCATCGGCGACCACGCCTATGCCGCCCGGCAATCTCTGCGCCTGCCACGCCGGCGGCGGTTTAATTATGTCAAGAAGTCTGTTCACGACAAATATAACCGCCAAAAACCATGGATGCATCAACCACGGTATGCCCACGGCGCATAATGGAAAAGTCATGTACTCGTCAGCAACTATGCGCCCATCATCTTCTTCTTTAAATTGCTTTTCGGCGATACCGCATATCGGCACCGCAACAGATGCCAGCGCCACCGCGATAAGAACCTGTCCATACCAAGGTAACCGGCACATCGCCAGAACAATTGCCACACCCAACATAGATCCGAATGTGCCCGACGCAACAGGACTAAGGCCCAAGCCAAACCCGGTTGCAAGTATCATCATTACCTTGTTTTTCATTTGTAGTTCAACGAGACGTACGCTACCCGACCAAACGTTTGTCTAAAAAGTCTGTCACGTCAATGCAGACTAAACAAAACGATATTTGAGAATACACCACAAAGCCCTTATGCCGTCCCGAGCTCTGATCTTTTTGCCCTCGGAATAATCGCGGCCATAGTAAGAAACCGGCACTTCGTAAATTTTCCAGCCCCTTTTCGCCACTTTTGCCGTAAACTCCACTTCAAATCCGAACCTGTTTTCGACAAGCCTGATTCCATCCAGAACTTCCCTTTTAAACATTTTCTGACACACCTCGATATCGGTCAAATTCAGATCCGTCATCATGTTCGAGAACAGCGTAATTATTCTGTTTGCCATATAGTGCCAGAAATACACTACGCGGTGCGGACCGCCGCCGAGGAATCTCGACCCAAACACAACGTCGGCATGCCCATCCCTTATAGGCGCAAGAAGTGTAACAAACTCCATTGGGTCATATTCCAGATCGGCGTCGTGTATTACTATCAAATCGCCGTCGGCAACTTCAAAACCGCTTCTGAGCGCAGCGCCCTTCCCCATATTCTTCTCGTGAAGCACAAGCTTGCGCCCAGCGACTTCGTCCTTCAACTCCTGAAGTATCTCCTGCGATCCATCCGTCGAACCGTCGTCAATGAGCACAAGCTCCGTGGCGACATCCAGTTTTACGGAATCCACCTTACGAACCGCTTCTCGCACCGTGCGTGCTTCATTATAGACTGGCATGACTATAGATAATTTCATAGGTTTGGTAATGCTACACAAAATTAAGCGTTACCGACAAGTGTGTTCATGCAGCAATTGGGTTGGCATGCGTTACTTAATCGTGTACTGTCCGCTAATCAAAGGGAATAACGATGTTTCGATCGTCTTACAAAATAGCTACCGTGTGGGGAATACCCATTCGCATACATGTATCTCTCCTGCTGATTGTTTTCTTTCTAGTCAGAAGATTCGGGCTGATACACGGCGTCCTTCTGGAGCTTTGTGTAATGACCAGCATTGTTATGCACGAACTCGGCCATTCGCTGGTTGCAATCTGGAAGGGCTGCAGGGTCAATGAGATCACATTGCTTTTTCTGGGCGGAGCCGCTCAAATGGAGAACATGCCGACAAGACCCCGGGACGAGTTTCTCATGGCCGTGGCCGGGCCGCTCGTCAGTCTGATACTCGGCGTAGTGTGCATCTACGGCGGTAAATATTTGCCGCTTCCCCCTATGCACGATCGCCTGCAAGGCGGTTATTACCCGTTTAATTTGTTTGAATTTGTCGGATTAATTAATGTCGTCTTGCTTGTCTTCAATCTCTTGCCGTCTTTCCCCATGGACGGCGGACGCGTCGTCAGGGCCGCGCTGACACCAAAATTCGGTCGTCTTAAAGCGACGTTTATAGCTGCCAGGCTCGGAAAAATCATGGCCATTCTCTTCGCTGTCCATGGAATAATGACAGGCAATTGGTTATTGGTATTTATCGCATTCTTCGTTTTTACAACAGCAGGCAACGAATATCGAATGGTCCAGATGCAGGAATCAATAAAATATGGCAATTTTCGCTTCGATACATGGTCTGCGTTCGAACCCAAGCGAGAAACACCAGGCAACCACGACCAGGTAACAATCAGTCCGCCTCCCTACAAACGAGGGCCTGATTCAAAAACCGGTGTGCATGTTGAGGATGATACTTTCCACAATTTTTTTGGACAGTAACAATCTAACGTCGTAGAATCTGATAGTTCAATTGCAGCTTGGGATCAAATATTTTGATATACTTACCGAGGAGACCGACATGGCAAAGAAAATCTTGTCTATTGACGATGAGCCAACCATGCTCACATGCCTCAAGAACGCGCTGACAAGCCGCGGCTATGAGTTTTGCATGACTACCGATCCCGACGAAGGCCTGAAAATCATCAGGGAGGATAAATCCCTTTCTCTCGCCATGCTTGATGTCCGAATGCCCAAAAAAGACGGTTTTCAGATATACACTGAGTTTCGCGAATTCAGAAAACTCCCCGTGCTGTTCGTGACGGCATATCCCAAATCTTTCACCACAAATTCGGACGATATCGTGGATATGTGGCAAAAAGAATTCGCAGACGGCACGACCGATATAGTTTATAAACCTTTCGACCTCGACACTCTGTTCGAGAAAGTCCAAGCGCTGATAGGCCCGGCCGAGGACGGCGGAGATAATTAATGAGCAACGACGATCTCGAGACCAACAAGAAAGTCAGAAGAGTCCTGGTCAGACACTGGATAGATCTTGGCCGACTTTCAGTGCGGGCCACAGGCGCAACTCTATTCGTCCGCGGCGAACTCGCTCGCATTGCCGGAATGCAGGAGCCTTTGTCCGTCGTAACCGTCGAAGCAATGTTTACAGAAATCCAACGAATGGCTAAAATACAAAGATTAAGCGTTGATTTATCGAACTGGACGAATGCAAACGGCAGGTGGATGCCCATAGACAAGGACAATCAACAGATCAACCCGCTCTCGATTAAATCCCCTGCCACTTCCAAGACATACAGTCTCGATACGAATAAATAAGAATAATACCGCGGATTTTGTGCTATGAAACATGAAGCCCTGACACGATGGACGACCGAAGACGCCGCAGAACTGTACGGCATCCGCAACTGGGGGTCCGGTTACTTCGACGTATCACCTCGCGGCACGGTGATCATGAAACCGCGTAATTCAACGAGCAATGCAAGTATAGATCTGTATGAAGTGGTGCGCGAAATTCAGAAACAGGATTTCAGCCTTCCGGTACTGATCCGATTCTCAGATATTATTTCCGCGCAAATACACACATTGAACGAGTCCTTCGGCAAAGCCATCAGAGAATCCAACTATCGCAACTCGTATCAAGGAGTGTATCCTATCAAGGTAAATCAGAAACGTCAGGTTGTGCGCGATATCGTGCAATCCGGAGCCGAGTACCACCATGGGCTTGAGGCCGGCAGCAAAGCCGAACTCATTGCCGCTATTGCAAATCAAATAGACCCGGAAGCGTTCATAATCTGCAACGGCTATAAAGACAGGGAATTTGTGGACCTTGCGCTTTATTCTCTGAAAATGGGCGTCAAAACCATTATCGTCATAGAAATGCCGGGGGAAGTCGGTCTGGTTCTCGAAAGATCGAAAGCCCTCGGCATTACACCTATGCTTGGTATTCGCGTCAAATTATCGTCGCGAGCCGGAGGCCACTGGGACAAGTCGGGCGGAGACAGAAGCAAGTTCGGATTGGATGCCTCGCAGATCACCGATATGCTGGATATGCTGCGAAATGACGGAGCGCTGTCTTCGTTGCGCATGCTCCATTACCATATCGGCAGCCAAGTGCCCGACATACGCCGAATACGCCTTGCCCTGCAGGAAGCCTGCCGGTTCTATGTCGAACTGGTCGCTGAGGGCGCGCCAATGGGAGTACTCAATGTGGGAGGCGGACTCGCCGTTGATTACGACGGTTCAAGCACAAATTTTGCCAGCAGCAGAAATTACTCGGTGGCGGAATACGCAGTGGACGTCGTTGAAATTATCACCAACGTTCTTAACGAAGCCGAAGTGCCGCACCCTGTCATTGTCAGCGAATCGGGCAGATGCATCACCGCGCACCATTCGGTTCTGGTGTTCGATATTCTCCAGGCACGCCGCTTTGAACCTCATAACCTGCCGGACACAATGCCGGAAAAAAACAACGAACTCATTGAGAATTTAATGTCTGCAAAAAACGCCCTCACTCCGCGAAATTTTCAGGAAACATACCATGATGCCGTTTACTACCGAGATGAAATCAGATCCATGTTTACGCATGGACATGTTTCGCTGAGAGAAAGAGCTCTTGCGGAACGCACTTTCTGGCATATTATCCGACAAATACAGAATATCATCCAACACCATGACTACGTCCCTGACGAACTCCAGGGACTCGGACCCGCAATTGCCGATGTGTATTACGGCAATTTCAGCCTGTTCCAATCCGTTCCGGATTCCTGGGCCATAGATCAATTGTTCCCCGTAATGCCTATTCACAGACTCGACGAAATGCCGTCTCGACAGGCCGTGCTGGCCGATATTACATGCGATTCAGACGGTATCATAGACAATTTCATTGATCTGCACGACGTCAACCATGTCTTGCCATTGCACGAAATGAATGGCGAAGAATACCTGCTCGGCATATTCCTCGTCGGTTCATACCAGGAGACACTCGGAGATATGCATAACCTGCTGGGCAAAATAAACGTGGTTCACCTGCGCCTGAAAGATTCCGGAGAAGTGGACTATGTGCTCAATTTGCCCGGCGATAGCGTATCTGATGTGCTTGCAGATGTCGAATATGATGTAAAGAAGATCAGACGCCGTATTGATAAAATCGCGGATGCCGCTGTGGCCGAAAAAAGAATCTCTGAGACCGAACGCACTGAAATAATCACCGCATACTTCGAGGGACTGCAGGGCTATACATACTTCGAACAATGATCCTCGCCACGCGTATCCAAGGAGCGCCATGAATCATCCCCGCCGATACTTCCTCGATATTTCGCCTGACACAGCAAGTAACCCGCTTGCGCCTTATGCGGTGCTGCCAATTCCATATGAACGTTCCGTATCGTATGGCACAGGAACCGGCGGTGGCCCGGCTGCTATATTAAAAGCCAGCCACGAGGTAGAGGACTTTGATGAGGAACTGAACGTTGCCGTTGATGTGCAGGCACAAACACTGCCGGACATCAAATCGGATGCCTTGAACGATGAACAGGCGCTAAATACAATATACGCTGCAGCAATGCCCGTAATGAAGGCAGGCCGTTTTCTACTGTCGCTCGGCGGAGAACATACCATCACCGCGCCACTCGTAAAAGCCGCTCACAATGCGTATGGACCAATGTCGGTTCTTCAACTCGATGCCCATCTCGACCTCAGAAACACTTATAATAATTCGCCCTTTTCGCACGCCTGTGTTATGCGACGCGTGCGCGAATATGGCGTTCCAACCGTACATGTTGGAATTCGAAGCATCAGCATTGAAGATCATCTTTATGTAACAGACACGCTGACACCGGTCTTCCCGGCAAGAGACATCATTGAAATGAAAGATTTGAAGTGGGCCGATAATATCGTCGCCAAACTTTCCGAC
Source organism: Lentisphaerota bacterium (assembly GCA_016934225.1). Classification (GTDB taxonomy): domain Bacteria; phylum Verrucomicrobiota; class Kiritimatiellia; order UBA8416; family JAFGTH01; genus JAFGTH01. The sequence goes on from JAFGTH010000187.1 coordinate 11,903, forward strand.
AGAGTTTATATCACCGTGGATATTGACGTCTTCGACCCGTCGCTTGTGCCAGGCACTGGCACGCCGGAACCGGGCGGTCTCGATTGGTATGCCGTCACGGCTTTGCTCAGGCGCGTTATTGAGTCACGCGAAGTCGTCGCAGCCGATATCGTGGAAGTCGCGCCCATACAAGGAACACAAGTCAGCGAATTTGTAGCCGCCCGTTTAGGTGTAAAAATTCTGACCTACCACAGACATCAAAACAAGCTGTCATCACTCCGCGCCAATCAGCCTTCATCCGCGGTTAATAACTCCTGCTCATAAGACATGCGTTTAACGCCTTCTGTTTCGATACCGCATGATAAGCGAATTCGTCGAACTATCGTGCGTTAATTCCGGCTTGTTCTCCGACTGCAATTCGCCCAGAATCCGCTTGGCCAACGCTTTGCCCAGCTCCACACCCCACTGGTCAAACGAATAAATATTCCAAATGACGCCTTGCACAAACACCTTATGCTCATATAACGCAATCAACGCGCCAAGAACACCGGGCGTCAACTCATCCGCAATGATCGTGTTCGTCGGCTTATTGCCGGAAAAGGTCTTGTGCGGAACCAGTTGCTCCGGAACGCCCTCTGCTGCCGCTTCTTCGGCAGTTTTGCCGAATGCCAGCGCCTCCGTTTGCGCAAACATGTTCGCCATTAGTTTGTCGTGATGATCGCCTAATAAATTTCGTGGCCGCATGAAACCGATAAAATCCGCCGGAATCAGTTTCGTGCCCTGATGAATATGCTGGTAGAAAGCATGCTGGCCGTTCGTCCCTGGTTCACCCCAGATCACCGGGCCCGTTTGGTAGCCAACATGCTCGCCCTTCTTGTTTACGCTTTTGCCATTGCTCTCCATATCCAGTTGCTGAAGATGCGCGGTAAATCTGTGCAGATACTGATCGTAAGCCAGCACTGCGTGTGTCTCGGCGCCAAACATGTTGCCGTACCACACACCAAGCAGACCCATGATCACCGGCATGTTCTCCGCAAATGGCGCCTCGAAAAAATGACGATCCATGGCATGAAAACCTTCCAGCATCTCGATAAACCGCTCAGGACCAATGCCAACCATCAGAGACAAACCGATCGCAGAACACAGCGAATACCGTCCGCCTACCCAGTCCCAGAATTCGAACATGTTTGCCGTATCAATGCCAAATTCCCTGACAGCCGGTCCGTTCGTTGATACAGCAACAAAATGCCTGGCTACCGAGGCGCTGTCTTGCAGAGTCTTTAATAACCACTCGCGCGCAGTATGAGCGTTGGTCATGGTCTCTTGCGTTGTAAAGGTCTTCGACGCAACTATAAACAATGTCTCTGCCGGATCCAGATCCCTGGTATGCTCGACGAAATGAGTACTGTCTATGTTCGAAATGAAACGTACTGTCAGATTCCTGTCACTGTACGATTTGAGCGCCTCATACGCCATCGCCGGCCCCAGGTCCGACCCGCCTATCCCAATATTTATGATGTTTCGAATACGTCTGCCCGTATGCCCCACCCACTCACCGGACCTTATTGAGTCGGCAAACCGGCTCATCCGATCCAGAACACTGTTGATCCCGGGCATAACATCCTTGCCGTTAACAAGAACAGGAGTATTGGATCTGTTCCTTAACGCAATGTGAAGCACTGACCTGTTCTCAGTGCCGTTTATCGGACGACCGGCAAACATGTCGTCAATTGCCAAACGTAGACCGCACGCTTCAGCCAGTGCGACAAGCCTCTGAATGGTCTCGGACGTTATGCGGTTCTTCGAATAATCCAGACAAAGACCGGCCGCTTCAACCGTAAATTCCGTACGCCGATTGTCGAGACGAAACATTTCACGCATAGTCAAGCCGCGAATTTCCTGATAATGACGCTGCAGAGCCGCCCATTCCGCCGTGTCCACAAGATTTTGTCGGTCGCTCAAACCTGTCACTCCTTTCAAATAAACATTACCATATCTCGGGTTACATCCGAACAATCCAGCTCACCAATCCGAATTGTTTAAATTCAAACATTAGCATGAAATACAACACACAGCCATAGTATTCAACCACATTGAAGCAACCGGTTCAGGATGCTCAGTCTTGCAGCAGTTCTGCAGCCTCTTGACTATGAAATAAACTGCGCGTATTAAAACCCCAAATCAGTCACTCCACTATGCCCGAAAAAACCAGGCAAAATCAAATCTGGAAAAAGTATATGTCGGCAATACATAACATACTGTAAACTGTTGCCGGTTAGACCCGGAAATCAGGTCATAACATTTTACTCCGTCAACCAATTACGCCCGAATAATTCCCCACACTATAGGCTTGTCAACCTGGCGCATTTAGAACAAATTCTATATTTATTCAAACTAGAGACTCACCATTTAAACCGGGAGCAATTGATGAGCAATGATACGCGCCGCATATCGTGGGATAGCGATTGGCGATTCAACCTTGGTGATATTGAAGGAGAAGCTAATGCAGAAACTTTTGACGACTCTTTGTGGCGAACTCTCGATCTTCCGCACGACTTTATGATCGAACTCGAACGTAACAAGGACAATCCATCTTCCGGCGGCGGCGCGTTTTACCCGGGCCATGTGGCATGGTATCGCAAACACTTCCACGCGCCGAAATCATGGAGAGGGAAACGTGTTTTCGTTGAGTTTGAAGGCGTCTATCATAACGCGGAACTCTGGCTCAACAAGCATTGCCTCGGCCGCCACCCATACGGATACACCAGCTTTGCTTTCAATCTCAACAAATTTCTCAAACTTGGCAAAGACAATGTTCTCTCAGTGCGTGTTGATGTCGCTTCCGATCCTCATACCAGATGGTACTCCGGCGCGGGTATATACCGGCATGTTTGGCTGACCGTGACCGAACCAATTCATATTGAACACTGGGGCACATATATTACCACTCCGAAAATCGGAAAGGCAAATGCCGTCGTCAATATCCGGACGACAATAGTCAATACAACATTTCGCGCTTCGAACTTGTCCGTTAAATGGCTGATTCTAGGCCCAAACGGCAAGATAGTTGCAGAGACAAAAACCACAACCTGTAACCTGCCGGCAAATGAAAGGATAAACGCCATCGGTCAGGCCACGGTGAAGGCGCCAAAACTCTGGTCGCCGGAAAAACCGCATCTCTACCAGGTTAAAACCGAGATAAAAGCCGGCAACCGAATTCTCGATACCACAGTTGAAAAATTTGGAATCCGCTCAATCAGCGCTTCTGCAGACAAGGGGTTTCTGCTGAACGGCAAGCCGACGCTGATGTATGGCGGCAATGTGCACCATGACTGCGGCCCACTCGGGTCAATGGCCGTTGACCGTGCCGAAGAACGCAAGGTCGAACTGCTCAAGGCAAACGGGTTCAACGCCGTTCGCTGCTCGCATAATCCGCCTTCACCGGCATTCCTCGATGCCTGTGACCGGCTGGGAATGCTTGTGATGGACGAGGCGTTCGACGTGTGGCAGGGCCGCAAGAGAGCATACGACTATCACCGTTTCTTTGATGATTGGTGGCAACGTGATCTTGAGAGCATGCTCTACAGAGATCGTAATCACCCCTCGATCGTGATGTGGAGCATCGGCAATGAACTGATGGAGCGCGATCGTGAAGAGGGCTATAAAATTGCCGGAATGCTCGCCAATCACGTCCGCAAAACGGATCCGACCCGTCCCGTCACCGCAGGCATTTGCGGGGCGGCCAAGGCGAGTTCATGGATAAAAATGGACGCGCTTTTCAAGCATCTCGATGTGTCCGGTTACAACTATCAGCTCCCCAATTACGAGCTTGATCACAAGCGGTGCCCGAACCGGGTAGTCGTCGCCACCGAAACTTTTCCGGCAGAACTCTTCAATTATTGGAAGGCAGTTGAAAAACTGCCTTGTTTAATCGGCGATTTCGTGTGGACGGCCATAGATTACCTCGGAGAAGCCGGCATCGGCCGCACACGCTTCGCGGACGAGCCCGGTTCCCGTCCGGGCTGGCCCTGGAACCAGGCTAACTGCGGCGATATTGATCTTTGCGGTTGGAAACGACCGCAATCTTATTATCGTGATGTCGTATGGGACCGCGCTAAGAAACCTTATATCGCAGTTCATCCTCCGATACCGAAAGGCAAAAAAGTTGTTGTTTCGCCCTGGGGCTGGCATGACGTGCAGCAGTCCTGGAATTGGACCGGCGCAGAAGGACAAGCGATGCGCGTTGATGTCTATTTCAACTGTGACGAGATACAGTTGACGCTGAACGGCAAATCAATCGGCAGGAAACCTGCCACGGCGCGAACCAAATATATCGCCACATTTAAAGTTCCCTATAAACCCGGACGACTTGAGGCGGTCGCTTATAATAAAGGCAGGGTCGTTGCCCGGTCCATTCTGACCACCACAGGCAAAGCGGCGGGTCTCAGACTTACGAGCGACCGGTCAAAAATCAATGCCGAT
>JAFGTH010000188.1 GCA_016934225.1 Lentisphaerota bacterium
ACGCCAATGCCATCCGGCAACATCTCAACGGCGCCTTCCAATCCTATCAATGAGGCAGGCCTGAACTGCACAATTCCAACCCATGCGATAGAACTCTCTACAACATCGCGAGTTGTGTCCTGTTTTAGTTGATCGGCAATGTCGCTTAACGACTTCCAATAATGCGCTCCTGCACCTATCCTTACACTTGACTCAGCATGCACCAAACAAACACCGCATAGATAAACCGCCACTAGCCCAATGCACAGACGAATGCTTCTCATATTCATATTCCTTCCTCAACGAACTGTTTTAATCAGTGCCGACCTTCATTATCATTCGCGCCAATACTGGCCTGCAGATATTCGACGAGACACTTCAACTCATCCTCATCGGCCTTACGCATTGCATGGATAAGATCACGCACCGTGATCAAACCTTCTATCTTATCTTCAGAAACAACCGGCAGGTGACGAATGTTCTTGGCAATCATGAGATCCATTGCGATGTTGATGTCGTCCGTGGGTTTTGCAGTACTCAATTCCTTTGTCATGACATCACCTACAGTAATTTTGTCGAAATCGCTGCGCTTGTCTACTTGGAACAGAATGTCGCGCTCTGTGACTATACCTGCCAATTGTCCGGCATCGTCTGCAACCAGCATTGCGCCCACATGCTTCTCACAGGCAAGTCGAACAACCTCTCGTAAGCTTGTGTTCAAACTTACCATAAACAGTGCTGTACTACCCTTCGCATCTAAAATATTTTGTATATTCATATCGGCTTTAATCTCCTATATCTCGATACCGTCATAAGGTATAACTTACAGTATTAATTCACAACGCTTTTCGACAATTCCACAGCGCTGTCACCTTATCTGTATTGTACACAAACCCACAATTCTCCAAGGTTTCCCCTCATTTTGCAAAATTCGCCGAGCGATGAAAAACGATACATTGGCGGTTCGGCTCGGAATTAAATTGTCCGCCCTATCGCCGCGGCAACCTTGCGTAATTCATCCATGAGCGCTTTAAATCGTTCCGGAATCAAAGATTGAGAACCATCCGACCATGCCTCATGAGGGTTGTTGTGGACTTCGATCATGATTCCGTCAGCTCCGGCGGCCACTGCGGCCAGCGCCATATCTGCGACATATTGCCAATGCCCGGTTCCATGACTGGGATCTACCACCACCGGCAAGTGTGTCTCATGCTTCAACACCGACACAGCGCTCAAATCCAACGTATTCCGCGTTTGTGTTTCAAATGTTCGTATTCCGCGTTCGCAGAGTATTACCTGCATATTACCCTGCGACATGATATATTCCGCAGACATAAGCCATTCGCGTATTGTGCTCGACATTCCACGTTTGAGAAGCACTGGCTTATTAATCTGTCCAACCGCCTTCAACAGATCATAGTTCTGCATGTTCCTGGTTCCTATTTGAACGATATCGGCATATTCTGCTACCAGATCCACAGCGCTTTCTTTCATGACTTCAGTAGCGATCGCCAGCCCGGTCTTATCACTCGCAATTCGCAGTAGACGCAAACCATCATCCTTAAGACCTTGGAAACTGTATGGCGATGTGCGTGGCTTATAGGCACCACCACGTAAAACCGTAGCACCGGCATCTCGCACCGTCTCGGCTATCGCGCAAATTTGTTCTTCACTCTCCACTGCACAGGGACCAGCAATCACATGTACCCTGTCACCGCCAAATGACACATTATCACTGATACGGATGCACGTTTTTTCTTTCCTCAGTTCTTTGCCAGCCAGCTTATATGGTTTCAGAATCGGTATGACACGCTCAACGCCAGGTGAAGTTTCGAGAACTTGCAGTCTGGCTTTGCCCCTCTCGTCACCGATCGCCCCAATAACAGTTCGCTCAACCCCATAAATGGAGTGCGGTTTGTATCCCATCCGCTCGATCTCGAGCTCGACTTCTTCAATCTCGCGTTTCGAAGCGCCGCTCTGCATTACAACAAGCATTCTCTGTACCCTTCCCTTTCATGGCAACAGTGACTCAATTGTCACTACTGTTGAATTGAGCATTATTGTAGTTATACTTTGGTCTTTCAACAAATTTCGGCTTGTTATCGTGAAAGACATCACACAATATCAATAAAAGGAAGATAATTAAATTGGAGCATCCAGCATGGAAACCTTGAAAGCAATTGCAAAACGACACAGTTATCGCGGCGGATTCAAGCAAACAAAAGTATCCCGTGATACGCTTAAAAAAATAGTCGAAGCAGCTATTTGGGCGCCATCTGGATGCAATGCCCAAACCACCACATTCGTTATTGTTGATAATCCTGATTTAATTACGCAAATAGCAGGTATCGTCAACAAGCGAGTTGTCCGAGAGGCTTCCGCATTGATAGTATGTATAGCGGAACACCGGCCGGTGCTTGGAGATATATCCTTTGGCGTGGAAGACTGCGCGGCGGCTGTGCAAAACATGCTCCTTGCCATTACTGACCTTGGATTGGCATCTGTCTGGTTGGATGGCGCGCTTCGGACAGAAAACAAAGGGAATGCCGTGGGTAAGCTTCTTGGAGTCCCTGATAATCTGGAAATCCGTGTCATGCTACCCATTGGCGTCCCGAACGAATCTGTTCAACCTGTGGAAAAGAAACCGCTTTCCCAACGCGCATGGTTCAACCGATACGGCGACGCACCGTAACCAAGTAAAGAACAATTACCGACTGCTTATTTTAGTTCAAATTTCAATACTTTACGTTCACTTTATGGTCAGAGAACTGCCATAATACTTGTTGTCAGTTTTACGACAAATTGCGATAATCTTTCTAATTCAAAACGGAACAGTTTTATTCCGGAAAGGGTGTAAGCATGCGAACAGTAAATTCAAAATTATTTGCAGGCGCAGTAGCCGTCGTCGTTGGTGTATCTGTCTTTGCGGGAGACACCGTGCCGCCGGCATCTGATCAAAAAAACGAGATCAAACAAATTATATCCCAACAGCACGAACTAAGGAATTCGTTCCGTGAAGTTCAGAAGCGTTTGAAAGTTTATCAGGATCCGCAAGTTTTAGCGCTTAAAGATGCTATGGTTTCCGCGCAGAAAGCATATAATGCCAAAATTGAAGAATTGGTCACAAACGACCCTGAAGGCGCTACGATCGTTCAGAAACTTCATGACAACGATGACCGAATCAAAGAATTACAGAAAGAGGCAATAGCACAACGACAACTCAAAAAAGAAGTTAAGATAAACGCCGAGAAAAAGAACGAGGCAGCCAAACCTGCCATGTGATTAACGTTGTTTTTACAAAACACGCCACAGTAAAACACGGCAACCACAAACCAATTGGGCAACTTACGAGTCCGCATATTCTCAACGAATTGCCGGAAGCTGTTGGCGATGGGTCCAAAACAATTTAAGGAATTGGTTGTTCAATACCAATTGGACGGTATATAGCTTCCGCACCCTATCCTGCATATTGCACCAGTCAAGAATGGTGCAGATGCAAGACGGCGCGCGTGAAGTGTATTATCATACAGCGAATACGCGCCAACACAGTAGATGCGCCATTATTGGCTGGCCTCCGGTGAAGAATCGTCCGTCTCTTTTGGCATATTACATCAATTACACTTTGTATTTTGCGTTATCATCATGTTTTTTGCATTACCATCTTAACTACAAACACTTACATGACATCAGGCCGATTCTTCATGAAATATGCGGGCTATCCTTTTGCTTGTTCCAGAGTAATAGCTTGTATATTGTATTTTGTTCGGTCTGCCATGCATTGCCATTAGGAGGGGTGGCTGAGTGGACTAAAGCACCGGTCTTGAAAACCGGCGACGGGAAACCGTCCGGGGGTTCGAATCCCTCCCCCTCCGCCATTCTTCGATGACCGCCAATGCCGCCTGCGCCTTGAAGCGTACCGCTCAAATCGAGATCACAGACGAAGTGATTTGTGAGTGTGGACGTTTGATTGTTGATTGTTTCGGAAATCAAGTTCCAACCGGTATATGGATTCTCGGTTTTGGCTTCGGTGTTCACATAACCGCCATACTTCTACATCAAAACACGAATGCAAGTCAACAACTGTTTTCCGCTTTGTCGTGGAGTTTTCAAAAGCGGAATTCTTGTAGCGAGCAAAAGCGGAATATAGTAATTCCATTATTGGGGGCAATTACTGAATAGG
>JAFGTH010000189.1 GCA_016934225.1 Lentisphaerota bacterium
AGACGGTGGATGCCATAAGAGAGTATTTGGTTGCGATCAAGGGGCCTTTGACAACACCAGTTGGCGGTGGAATAAGATCATTGAACGTGGCATTGCGGCAGAAACTTGATTTGTATGTGTGCCAAAGGCCGGTACGGTGGTTCGAAGGTGTGCCGTCGCCGGTAAAGCATCCTGAACACACTGATATGGTGGTGTTCCGGGAGAATACTGAAGATATTTATGCCGGCGTGGAATGGGAAGCCGGTTCCGATGACGTGAAGAAAGTGATCAATTTTCTTATTGAAGAAATGGGTGTGAAGAAGATTCGATTTCCAGGCACTTCGGCGATTGGTATAAAACCGGTATCTCGTGAGGGTTCGCAGCGTTTGATTCGGGCGGCCGTACGTTATGCGGCTGAAAACAGGTTGCCGAGTGTCACGTTAGTACACAAGGGCAACATTATGAAGTTTACGGAGGGTGGTTTCAAATCATGGGGGTACGATCTGGTCAGAACTGAATTATCCGATATTGCCGTAGTTGCGGAGGATTGCGGATGGAATGCGCCGGCGGGCAAGGTTATTGTCAAGGATGTGATTGCTGATGCATTTTTGCAGCAGATATTGACGAGGGCCGCTGATTACTCTGTGATTGCCACGTTGAATTTGAACGGAGATTACATTTCTGATGCATTGGCGGCATGTGTCGGCGGGATCGGCATAGCGCCGGGCGGAAATATTAATTATGAAAGCGGGGCAGCGGTTTTTGAGGCTACGCATGGAACGGCGCCGAAATACGCCGGTCAAGACAAGGTAAATCCCGGTTCATTGATATTATCCGGTGCGATGATGTTTAGGTATATGGGCTGGCGCGAGGCTGCTGACTTGATTATTCGGGGTATGGGCGAAACCATGAGAAGAGGGGTTGTCACATATGATTTGGCTCGTTTAATGAGCGGTGTTTCAGCGGTCAAGTGCAGCGAGTTTGGATCTGCAGTTGCCGACGCTATTTCGCGCTTTTAACAAGGTTTGGTTGCGGCCGTTAGCGGACGCGAAAAAACTTAAAAAAAAATACCAAATAATCATTTGACTTCTTTTCTCCGTTTTTTTAACGTCCATCATTTGCGTCCAGATCCTAAGTGATTTGGCACAGACATATTTAGGCGGAAGACGATAGCACTACTCCTTGGTTGTACACATGGTAGAGTGAATAGTGGGGGGAATGCGCTGTTGTATTCTGTCGTCTGGTGTCGGCGGGGAAACGCGTGCCCATGTAGCTCAGTTGGTAGAGCACGTCCTTGGTAAGGACGAGGTCAGCGGTTCAATCCCGCTCGTGGGCTCCAGCGATGTGGAAAGAATAAACTGACAATAGTCGGAGGATAGAGTCATGGCGAAAGAGAAATTTGATCGAACAAAGCCGCATGTCAATGTAGGTACGATTGGTCACGTTGATCATGGTAAGACGACATTGACGGCAGCCATTACGAAGGTTCAGTCGCTGAAGGGGCTCAGTCAATTTGTCGCGTATGACGAGGTGGCGAAGGCGTCAGAGGCGCATGGTCGCCGTGATGCAACGAAAATTCTTACGATAGCGACATCACACGTTGAGTACAGCAGCGAGAATCGGCATTATGCTCACGTTGACTGTCCGGGACATGCAGACTATGTGAAGAACATGATTACCGGCGCTGCGCAGATGGATGGCGCAATTCTTGTTGTAAGCGCGGCTGATGGTCCGATGCCTCAGACGAGAGAGCATATTCTGCTGGCCCGCCAGGTTGGTGTGCCTGCGATTGTGGTGTTCTTAAACAAAGTTGACTTGGTTGACGATCCTGAGCTGCTGGATCTGGTAGAGTTGGAAGTACGGGAATTGTTGTCCAAGTACGAATTTCCTGGCGATGACATTCCGATAATCAGGGGTGATGCGTTGTCGGCGACGCAAGCCAATTCGGTAGACGATCCGGCATGCGCATGCATCGGCGAGTTGATGGAAGCGTTGGATAGTCATATACCGGAGCCGGTACGTATTTTGGATCAGGACTTTCTGATGCCGATCGAGGACGTGTTTTCTATTGAAGGGCGCGGGACGGTCGTTACCGGCAGAGTTGATCGCGGAATCATCAAAGTGGGTGATGATATCGAGATTGTCGGTATAAAGGACACGCAAAAAACGACGGCCACAGGCGTTGAGATGTTCAGAAAGTTGCTTGATGAAGGACGCGCCGGCGACAACATCGGTGTTTTGTTGAGAGGCACAAAAAAGGATGAAGTTGAGCGAGGGCAGGTTCTTGCGAAGCCGGGTTCGATTCATCCGCATACGGAGTTTGATGCCGAAGTGTATGTGTTGAGCAAGGATGAGGGTGGCCGACATACTCCATTTTTCAAAGGTTACCGTCCGCAGTTTTATATTCGAACGACTGATGTGACTGGCGACATTACTTTGCCGGACGGCGTGGAAATGGTTATGCCTGGTGATAACGTGAGCGTCAAAGTGAAGCTGATACAGCCTGTGGCAATGGAAGAAAAGATGAGATTTGCCATTCGCGAAGGCGGTCGAACTGTCGGCGCCGGAACGGTTGTCAAAATTATCCAGTAGAAATTTGGAATTGGGGAAAACATTCCTGGGATGTTAATGCGATGCCAAGAGAGCTGATAATATTGGCCTGCAAGGATTGCAATCGTCGGAATTATTCGACGACGCGTAACAAAACGCTTTCGCCGAACCGACTTGAGGTAAAGAAATATTGTCGGCACGACAGGAAGCGCACTGTGCACAGGGAGGTCAAGTAGGCCTCTTAAAATGTAGGCCAGTAGCTCAACTTGGCAGAGCACCGGTCTCCAAAACCGGTTGTTGGGGGTTCGAGTCCCTCCTGGCCTGCCAAAGAAAAACGAGTTACGACCATGGGAGGCAGTGAGATGTTGGTTTATGCGTCACGGGAGCAGGTGTTCTTGATTCGGGGGCTTTTCTTGTGAGCAAGGTCAAGGCAGGAATTGACGCTGTTCGATTTTTTGTAGGGGACGTGATCACTGAGGTTAAAAAATCGACTTGGCCGTCCAGACAAGAATTATTTGAGTCTACAATTGTAGTAATTGTGTCGGTTATGTTGTTGAGCCTGTTTGTCGGGGTGAGTGACAAGCTGCTCATTACTATGTTGAGGTTGCTAATTCCATCGAGCGGGAATTGATATGCAGAAAGAATGGTTTGTTTTGCATACGCTTACTGGCCAGGAATACAAGGTCAAGGAGAGCATAACGCGGCGTGTTGTCCAGGAGGAAATGGCGGATCTCGTTGGTGATGTGATCATACCGACTGAGAAAGTGTCGGAAATCAAAAAGGGTGTCAAGTCAACGACTACCAGGAAATTTTTCCCGGGGTATGTTTTAGTGAATGTGGCTCTTTATGACGAGAATCGTCAGCTTCGCGACAAAACGTGGTATTTTATCAGAGAGACACCCGGAATAATCGGTTTTGTTGGCGGGGAGAATCCGGTTCCTCTAAAACAGGAAGAAATGGAAGTAATATTCCACCAGGTGGAAGAGAAGAAAGAAAAAGTAAAGCCGAAGATTGTTTTTGAACCTGGCGAGACGGTAAAGATAAACGACGGTCCGTTTTTGAATTTTAACGGTGTTGTTGAGGAGATAGATCCCAACCGAGGTAAGTTGAAGGTTTCTGTGGCGATTTTCGGACGTTCAGCTCCGGTGGAACTGGAGTATTGGCAGGTAGAAAGAGTTTAGGAATTTGGGAGTACCAAATGGCGAAGAAGATCACAGGTCAGATTAAATTGCAAATTCCGGCCGGACAGGCCAATCCTGCGCCTCCTGTAGGGCCGGCGCTGGGACAGCAGGGTGTGAATATCATGGAATTCTGCAAGACCTTTAATGCTGCCACGCAGGATCAATCCGGCATGATGATTCCTGTTGTTATAACGGTTTATCAGGACAAATCTTTTACTTTTATTACAAAAAGTCCGCCGGCTGTGTCTTTGTTGAAGCGAGCGGCGGGTCTGGCGAAGGGATCCGGCACTCCCAATCGGGAGACGGTCGGCACTGTGACGAAAGAGCAGATTGCCGAGATAGTTCGAGCAAAAGCCAGTGATTTGAACGCAAGAGACAAAGATCGCGCGGCGCGGATAATTGAGGGAACCGCGCGCAGCATGGGGATCAAGATTGAGGGTTGAGGGCATTTGGAAATGGCCAAGCGCGGAAAAAAATATCGCGAGGTGAAAGAGAAAGCGCCGAGGGAAGTTGTAGAGCTGCCTGACGCAATCGAGTTTCTAAAGTCTGCGTCGAAACGAAATTTCGATGAAACGGTGGAAATGGGGATTAGGTTAGGCATTGATCCGGCGAAATCGGAGCATGCCGTGCGCGGGACGGTTGGCCTTCCGCATGGAACCGGAAAAGCAGTTAGAGTGCTTGTGTTTGCTTCCGGAGCGGCGGCAGATGCCGCCAGGAATGTTGGCGCGGAAAGCGTCGGCTTCGAAGATATGATTGAAAAAGTCAAAGCGGGCTGGACTGATTTTGATGTTGCCATTGCCACGCCTGACGCCATGAAGGAAGTGCGGAAAC
>JAFGTH010000190.1 GCA_016934225.1 Lentisphaerota bacterium
CTCAAAGTGAATAAGCAGCCATATCCGTTGACCACTTCATCCGCCAAAACATTTGTGGATTATCTCAACAATATTCAGGCGCATCATTTCACGATGTACAGCGGCCTGCAGCGTTTGGAGTTCACCAGATTTATTGCATTGCTTACCTCCACTATTGATGAGCTGAAAGAGAAGGGCGGTTTCTATGAAGCGATCAACAGCGAAGGCTTCAAGTGTATAAAGGCGGTTAAAGTCTTTATTCAGGAAGTAACCGAAGAAGAGACCGTAGTCTCCAAACGCGAGATGGAAAAGAAGCTGGAAGAGCAGCGACTGCAGGCCGAGATGGATGTTCTAGCGATGTTAGAAGGAAACGAATCGGCAGATATTGAGCGTATGGCGGCAAGCGCTCATATTATGGCTCAGGATTCGGCGAAAATGGCAGGGATGATTGTTGAAGCGGCTGCCAAGCAACAAGTTGCCGTCGGTGGGCAACAATCAAAATCCTCTTCTCTGGTGACGTGTTTGCGTCGGGCATTTAATGGTTTGATGAAAGATCCTGCCATGGAGACGCAGAAGGGCAAAAAAGCGCTCATGAAGACTCTTCGCGAGCTGGAAAAAGAGATTCATATACAGATGGGCGATTTGCCTGATGAAGCCGAGAAAAGCGCCATTACAGAAGCTATAGAGACCATGGAAGATGAAATCAAGATGGATGCTATTGCAGCGGAATATGCAAAGCGTCTTAAAGCTATTGAACAGAGCGAAAAGAGAATTCTGCGTTTCATTAAAGCGCAAGGGCTGGACAACATAGATGACAGTGAATTGGCGTTGAGGCTGAGCGAGGCTGGTCTTGATGTGTCGGGTTGGCATGCGCTTCTGGCAAAGAGCAAAGCCTCCGCATCCGACAGGGACATTACGGAAAGCGAAGGCAGCACGATGAGCGCTATCGGCAATCTTGCAGCAATGTTGAGTCAGCTTCAGGACGATGTAAAGACGACTGAAACGGTTGAGTCGGATGCGGAAGAGACGAGTCGGCAATTTTCGGATCATCTTGCCAAGGTTGATCAGGAGGTCAAGGCAATTGCTGTTGAAACCGAGCATAAGATTCAGGATCTTGCGAAGGATCTTGCCGCCGAAGCTGAGGCCGCGAAAACCGAGGAGACGGAACAGGCAATAAGCCACAGGCTTACCAGGAATAAACTTCTTCGAACGTTGGCCGAGATTGTGCAGGAGTTGTGTCAGCCGTTGTCTGTGGTTAATTGTTCAATTAACATGGTGACATCTAATGCTCTTGGCGAAGTGCCGAAGGCGCAAATTGATATATTGAAGCTAGCCGAAGAGAACACCCATAGAATTGAACGGCTCATGCGCGCTCTCAAAGATATTTCTGGAATGCCGGACGGATTACGGCCCGACGCAAAACTACAGAACGCAATAAACAACGTATAGCATTAATCTTGTTTGGAGGTGCTTATCCGCTCCCTCAACGAAACACAGAAATTGGGCGCGGTGAATGCGGCGCTGCTCGTGGTGCGCACATTGATCGAAAGCGATGCCCATGACGGTCAAACAAAAGTATTGGAAGCGGAATCGCGGGCGCGGTATGCTCAGCTGCTTGCCTCGCGGCTGAAGCTTGGTCATGTGACTACGCATCGTCTGGCGCTTGCAGCATGGCTGTCCGCGCTTGAAGGCAGGGATTCCGTTCTGCACCAGCTTTCCGCCGAACACGACCTTGACGATGTTCTTTTTCCTCAGGGCCAGATGGTTGAAGACATGAGGACAGAGGCGCGAATCCTCGGGATCGTCAAGTGTTACGAGATGCTTAAAAAGCAATATCCTGACATCATCACCGATCTGGAGCAAACGCTATTGTATCTCAAGGAAATACTGCCTTCCGATCCGGAACATAGACGTCTCTTGCGTATTTTTGCCAAGATCCTGGAAGACGAAGTTTTCCTGGTCGGTAATAAAACGGTAGCGGGACGCATTCTGATAGTTGATCCGGACGAAGCGGTAACACCTGTTTTGTCGCCGCCGCTGATATCGGAGGGCTACGATGTGCGCGTTGTGGCATCGGTTGATGCGGCCAAAAGCATGCTTGAAGAATTCAGTCCTCACTTAATCATGGCCGAAATGGATCTTCCGTTGGATACCGGGATAGACTTTTGCAGAGAAATCAAAAGTGATCGTAACCTTGGCAAAACTCCGTTCATTATATTAACATGGAGTCAGGGACATCGGACGGAAACAAAATGTTTGAAGGCCGGCGCCGATGATGTATTTGCGCGGCCGATAGATTTGGAAATGCTCTTTCTCAAGGTTCAAAGGTATCTTGCCGCGCCCAGCGACGACAAGCGTGTTGCAGCGACCGGAGTGAGCGGATCGTTGAGCGATGTGAGTTTCACTGATATTATACAGATAATTACTGTCGGTTCCAAGAGTTTGGAGCTTACACTGGTTAACGGCGATCAGGTCGGATCGGTTTATATTCTTGATGGCCAGATTATCCATGCCGAGCTGGGGGATATTGAGGGTGCGGAAGCCTTTTACAGGATGATGCATTGGCAAAAAGGAACTTTTAAGACTCAGCAACGGAGCGATTTCGACAAACACAGTATTCATGGCTCAGTTATGGGTCTTTTGATGGAAGGTTCCCGCCGCGTTGACGAGACCGATTCTAGCGGGGCGTCAATTACCGAGAAACCTGTTCAATAGATTTTGAATACTATTGTTTTCACAATAAACAAGTGGTGTTGATTCATATTTGAGATGCTTGCTTTTACATATGTTTAATTTATTGCCTATTGATTCCGGCATGTTGTCATTGCCGATAGGGTTGACTTCTTGAGAGGTACCGTGTACCTTGCATCGCTCGGTTGAAAGATTCTGTTTCCGGCGTAGCTCAATGGTAGAGTAGGTGGCTGTTAACCACTTGGTTGCTGGTTCGAGCCCAGCCGCCGGAGCCATTCGATGCACTGTGTTTGTTCAAGAAACTCAGACGTTTTGAGCAAGCGAGATACAGACGAATCAGCGGCCACAATCAGAGAAGAAACAATGACACGGCAAAGACGAAGAATAAGCGGATGGAAAGGCATAGTGCTGGCCGGCGGTGCAGGCAGCCGTTTGCATCCGATAACTTTTGCTTTGAGCAAGCAGATGCTGCCAGTGTACGACAAGCCCATGATTTATTATCCGTTGTCGACGCTCATGCTCGGCGGCATTCAGGACATCCTAATTATCTCAACTCCACACGATCTTCCGCGATTCAAGGAGTTGCTTGGAGACGGTAGTCGGGTCGGCATCAGATTATCGTTTGCCGAACAGCAGGAACCGAAAGGCATTGCTCAAGCATTTATTATCGGTTCCGACTTCATTGCCTCCGATCCGGTCGCTCTCATTTTGGGCGACAATTTATTTTATGGTGATACCAGGTTTCTTCACGCGGCATTGTCCAATAAGGATGGAGCGACCATCTTCGGGTATCCGGTTCATGATCCCGAACGATACGGAGTTGTGGAATTCGATAAAGACGGCAAAGTATTGAGCATAGAAGAGAAACCGACCAGACCCAAGAGTCGCTATGCGGTCCCGGGTCTGTATTGTTATGGTAATGACGTTGTGGAGATTTCCCGTAATCTCAAACCTTCCGCAAGAGGGGAATTGGAAATTACCGATATCAACAAGACATACCTTGAGCAGGGACGTTTACGTGTGGAACTTTTGGGTAGAGGGATGGCCTGGCTGGATACCGGCACTCCGAAGAGTCTGCTGGATGCCGCCAATTTTGTCGAAAGCATTGAAAACCGCCAAGGACTCAAAATTGGGTGCATTGAAGAAGTAGCATTCCTCATGGGTTACATTAACGCCGATCAATTGATCGGCCTGGCGGAATCTCTAAAAGGAAGCCATTATGGCGCTTACCTGAAAATGATTGCTGAGGATGCTCGCAAATGACGTGGACGCATGGAGATATTGACGGTGTTGGTATTAAGAAGTTGGTTCAACATTCCGATGTTCGTGGTTGGCTTTCGGAACTTTTTAGATCAGACGAGCTACCACCTGATTTGATGCCGGCAATGGCATATGTTTCCGTTACGTTGCCGCACACGAAGAGAGGCCCGCACGAACATAGTGTTCAAACCGATATATTTTGTTTTGTCGGCCCGGGTCATTTCAAAATCAGGCTTTGGGACAACCGCAAACATTCGCCCACATACGGCAAGATGTTTGAAACTGTCGTAGGAGAGAATAACCCCACGTTGATAATAGTTCCGCCGGGCGTGGTTCATGGATACGTGAATGATTCAGATGTGCCGGCATGGGTATTTAACTGTCCAAATCGTTTGTTTGCCGGTTTCAAACGTAGCGAGTCTGTTGATGAGACAAGGCATGAAGATTCAGTATCATCTCCATTTCAATTGGATTCTTGACGGTAGAGACAGATTTGTTGACGACAGGAAACAGAATCAAAAACCGGATTGAAGGACGATAACATGAAAAAAGCACTGGTTTGTGGAGCAGGCGGGTTTATTGGCGGCCATTTGGTCAAGCGCCTTAAGAAAGAAGGTTACTGGGTAAGGGGAGTAGATACTAAAGAACACGAGTTTTGTCGATCAGCAGCCGATGAGTTCCTTCTTCTGGACTTGCGCGTGGATCGGAATTGCCGTGACGCCATAACGCTCAACAAGGGAAAGTTCGACGAAGTTTATCAGCTTGCCGCAGACATGGGCGGCATGGGATTTATACACTCCGCCGAATGTGAGATAATGCACAACAGCGCGCTCATCAACATATACATGGTTGACAACTCCGCGAGAATGAACATCCCTCGTTACTTTTTTTCTTCTTCCGTATGTGTGTATAGGGACATGAAACCAGGCGAACCGGAAATGCACGAATCAGAGGCCATTCCCGCCCATCCGGACAACGAATACGGATGGGAAAAGCTTTATTCCGAGCGGGTTGCATTGGCATATGGACGGAAATATGGCATGACAGTGAGAATAGCTCGCTTCCAGAATTGTTACGGTGCGGAAGGAACGTGGAGAGGCGGCCGTGAAAAAGCGCCGGCCGCAATATGCCGTAAAGTAGCCGAGGCAAAAGAC
>JAFGTH010000191.1 GCA_016934225.1 Lentisphaerota bacterium
ATAGAAAAATCGCCGACACAACAAATATCTCAGAAATCAACTCTTTGCGCGCTGAGTTTGCGGATAGATTCGGAACGCTCCCTCCTACTGTGGAAAGGCTTTTCAAAATCACTGAATTAAGAATAACTGCATTCGAAAACAACATTCAATATATCGAAGTCCGTGATGGGAAAGTAATGTTCATGCGGAATAACCAGTACATCAAACAGAATTCCAGGTTCCCGCGGCTCAAGGCAAATACGGTTGATAAACGTCTGGACGCAATGCTGGATCTGGTCCGTTCTTTTCCCCAGTAAACATATGACGGCATGTCACCACCACCAAAACCAAAAAACGGGAAAACCCTGATTGCGTGTCTACAACAAGATTAACGTAACGTTTGTTCAAGCATCTCGAACGCTTCGTTCGCTATACGTTCCGGCGTCACACTTGTCAGACAAGCAAGATCTTTTCTCCGACATGTTCGACAGAAACACGGCCTACAGTCGAGATCCGCTGTAACCACGCGGTTTTCATGGCCATAAGGTCCGGTACGGGTCGGATCCGTCGGTCCATATATGGTCAACGTCGGAGTGCCCACCGCTACTGCCATATGAACCGGTCCAGAATCATTTCCAATGAGCAAATCAACTTGAGAAAGCAGCCCGCCGGTTTCCGGCAACGTCAGTCTTCCTGCGAGATTGACGACGTTCGGCGCGCAAGCTGCAATCTTTGCACAGACATCGGCGTCGTCTGGCCCGCCCAGTATGAAAATCGTCGGATTTATTGCTTGCCGAATTCGTTTTACCAAGTTGACATAATAATCGCTCGGCCAATTCTTTGTATGCCATCGAGATACCGGCAGAATTGCAATTCTTGGCCTCGGCCGATCAATTTCCATACTTGGAAACTTGACAGGGAAAACAGGCTTCGCCGCCGACAGACCAAAATACGAAAGTACATCCATGTTCTCTTCCACGGCATGTCGGTTCTTATTTCTTGATCCGGCTATTGCATCATAGAAAAATCTGGCCCCCTCTCTATGAAAAGACGGCCCTATTCTCAGATCTCCAACAGCCATTCCAACAACCAAAGCGCTCTTGAATAGGCCTTGCATGTCTATTACATAGTCGTACCGTCTCGCTCGAAGCTCCCGTCTGAATTCGAACAGATTCCGCAGAAAGCCTCGGCGATAAAATGATATAACACGGTCTACATCAGTAAAACACGACACCACAGTCTTATACTCGTCCTGCACAACCCAGTCTACGCTTGCGTTAAGCTGCGTCTTCAGCTCATGGACGGCAGGCAATGCGTGAAAAAGATCACCCAGCGAACTGAGCTTTATTATTAAAATCCGGTTTTCCAGTTGTTTGTCCATCTTCAATCTGAAACTACACAATCCCAATACCTTGTTCAAGCCGCCGCATTTATCGCATGGAATCCATAAGTCCCTGCTTGATCATATTGGCCATTTCCATGCCTATACCTGGAACTTCGGCGATTTCGTCAACCGAAGCTGAAGATATGCGTCTCACCGAACCGAAATGCTTCAGAAGCAGGCTCTTCCTTTTATCGCCAATACCCGGCATGTCGTCCAGTGCGGATTCCCTGATTCGCCTGGCGCGAATATTGTGATGATAGGCCAGCGCAAACCTATGTGCTTCGTCGCGCAATCGCTGGAGCACACGCAAAGACGCCGATTCCCACGGCAATCGAACCGGATCACTGGCGCTTTCCATGTAAATTTCCTCAAATTTTTTCGCAAGTCCAAGCACGGGCAATGATGTAATTCCCAGTTTTGACAATTCGTCTCGCGCAGCTCTCATTTGCGCTAATCCACCGTCCACAAGCACTATGTCCGGCAACGCTTTTTTCTCGGTTAAAAGCCTGGTGTAGCGGCGACGTACAACTTCACGCATCATGCCTGGATCGTCAGAACCTGCAATTGTTTTGATGCGGAATCGCATGTATTTGCTTTTTACAGGCATGCCGTCAATAAAACAAACCATGCTTGCAACCGCGTAAGTTCCGGATATGTTCGATATGTCATAGGCCTCTATCACACGCGGCTCAACATGTGTCTTTAAAAACCTGCCAAGCTCACGAATGCCGGCCATAGCGTCTTCTTTTTTCATTCTTGGTGTTTTTGTCATGCGCGCATTCTGGCGTACCGCTCGATCTATGAGCAATAGCGTATCCCGTAATGCTGCAGCGTATTCAAACTTCATTTTTTCGGCAGCCGATTTCATTTCCAACCTGAGTTCCTTAAGATATTCCATCCGCTCACCGCGCAAAAATGCGCAAGCCTCATCAAACTTCTTGCGATACTCGACGTTGTCGCACTTGCCTATGCACGGCGCCATGCAATATCGGATAATGTCGTTCAGACAGTGTTTGTGAGTGTCCTTGTTTGGAACTCGTGGTGCGCATCTTCGTATCCCAAATTTTTTTCCGATAAAATCCAGTGTCGCTCTGGCGGATTGCGACGAAGTGTACGCCCCGAAATATAGTGCGCCATCATCGCGTTTGATTCTGCATAATTTGAACATTGGGTATGGATCCGCCGCATTGGCGCGCAGTAGAAGAAATCTCTTGTCATCTTTAAAGGCGACATTGTAACGGGGTTTGTAATCTTTGATCAGCCCGCCTTCAGTCAAAAGAGCCTCGGCCTCATTTCGCACAACAATGAAGTCAAAATCATGGATGCTTTTAATCAAGCTGCGCAACTTGGGGTCTGCATCGGCCAATGTGGCGTTGCGAAAATACCACCGCACACGTTTTCGGAGAGATATTGCCTTGCCGACATATATTATGACACCATGCCTGTCGCGCATTATGTAGCAACCTGGCGCATCCGGAAGTTCGTTCAGTCTCGCCTTGATACTGTTTGGTAGATCGGCTGTCACAATCGGGCCAAAAGGGCTTCTCTATGGCATCAGCAATTCCGGATACTTAACGCCAAGCAACCTGGAAATCGCTCCATGGTATTTCCTCTGCTCACGTTCGGCAAACACGGTCATTTCCCTGGCGCGCAATGCCAGCGCATTGAAATCCACTACCGCCGGTGCGCGCAACGCCGTACGATCCGCAATAGCCTTAATTGGGTCAACACCGTGCAGCTCTTCAAGTCGCGCTTTCACATGATTGTATGCGTCCCTGAACGACATCCCGCCTGAAACCAATTCCAGCGCCCTGTCGGCTGCAAACACCTGAGGAGCAAATCCGGCCAACAATGCTTTCCTGTTAACTTTGACTTTGCCGATCAAAGGCACAAGAATCCGAACACTCGACCGCGTAGTATCCATTCCTGCCACGAAAACCTCTTTGGTTTCCTGAAGATCGCGATTGTATCCGCCAGGAAGATTTTTGACTATAGCAGCGGCGGTTGTGGCATAACCCATGACTTTTGCCGTTTTTGCTCGTATAAGCTCCAAAACGTCCGGATTATTTTTCTGCGGCATTATACTGCTGCCGGAACAATATTCCGATGGTATCGCGAAATAATTAAATTCCGGTATGGAGTAGAGAATAAGATCCTCGGAAAGCCGCGATAGCGTCAACATCACCTGTGATACTGCCGACAGTATGGCCGACTCGCATTTGCCTCGCGCACTGCTTGCATATAAAACATTCGTGTGCGGACCGGAAAATCCGAGGAGACGGGCAGTCTTGTGTCTGTCAATTTCAATCGACACGCCATAACCGGCGGCAGAACCAAGCGGACATTTATTGTTTATGTC
>JAFGTH010000192.1 GCA_016934225.1 Lentisphaerota bacterium
GATTTTGTTTTCCGTGCAACTTGCCGCCGCCTTTTCATATGCGTCGGCCAGATTCGGATCATTGTCCTGAATCATACCGGCTTGCGTATTGCAGGCCCTGATGAATTCCGAGAGATCCGACGCAATATTGTCTTGTTTGTCAACCAGAGCTGAGCTCACTTTGTCTTTGCTCTTTACATGCTCCTTGGTCTTGTTGACAACATCCGTCTGACCCCGAATGATTGCGTCCAATAAGTTGTTGAGCATGGACGTTTTCTGACCGACTTTCACCTGGTCCGAAGCGGTCTCCGCGTAGGTGAGGTGCCTGAGAATCTTTTCCTCGCAAATCAACGCATTTGACACGGCCTTTGGCTTTTCCGACTCGTTTGCGTTGGGAACGCGTTCCAGATCGCTGATCACAAGCAACATTTCATTCATATAAATTTTTTTGACGCTCGCGGCAAGATTGCCGAGAGGCTTGAGCGGATTTGCAAGAAGAGCTTTCGTGAGTTCTCTGATTTCCGTTTGAGTGTCCGCAAGTTCCTTCCACATCTGCGCATTTGCAAGATCGGGCGATTTCTCGTATTGCCTCGTTTTGGTGATGTTTTCTTTTTGCAGTCCAACAACTCTACTCAGGGCAATATCGGCTTTCTTGTTCAATGACTCTTGAATTTTCTCCGCCTTGCCCGTATCAACCGCGTTAAAGGTCGCTAAAACCGACCTTCCAATCTGATTCGTATAGGGGCAGTTGTCTCTGGCGTTGATCCGGAACATCATCGTGCCGTTATTGATTCCCACGTCGCGCCCTTCCCATGTTTGCATAAAATCCTTGGCGCCGCCGACGTGCCAGGACATGATGGGGTCTTCTTTGGATTGAGCCGCGCTGCCAGCTACAATACGCTCAATGGTCACGTCCGTAATACCGTAGTCGTCCACAACTGCGAATTCAACGTTCGGAAAAGTCCCCGGAGGCAGGAAAGTGCTGCCTTTGGGAGCAAGAATGTCAATCATTGGCGGCTTGTCTGCAACAAGGGTATAATTTACCGCGCTTGTCAATTGTTCGTCATGAACACTAACAGCATCAATCATGAATTTATTGCCGGTTTCAACCGTGGTTGAGCCGACCCATGTATTCTCTTTCCCTACGCGCTTGAAAGCCACGGGCTCTTTTCCGTCGCAAACAAGAGTGGCCGACTTCAGTTCTGAGTTGCTCCTGATCTTCAGCGACACCTCGGAACCGAAAGGAATAAAAACTTCCTCACTAATGCCTTCAATGTCTTGTTGACGCATGCCTGTGTAATCCGGCGGTCTGACCGACAGGTGGATGCTGCTTAATGCCAGAGGCGCGCGCGCCCGGATGTTGTGCCATTTGGAAGGAGAAGCATCGCCGGCCCGGAATCTGTATTTGATGTCGGTTGTTACCTTTGCGATTCGGTAAGAAAACTCGTCTGAATCTCTGCCTGTGACCGTGCCGATTGCATAAATCGTCTCATCATCGTCAGCCGGTTTGAGGTCAAGATTAACTTTATGCCCTTCCTTTCCTTGTACCCTGCATGTCAATGCCAAGGGCGAGCCGATGAGCGCGGTTGCGTCGCCGGGTTCAACTTTAAGAGTACGGGTGAAACTTATCGGCTGAACGCTTGAGAAAGGATTAACCACGCGCCATACGGCAACCGCCCAGGCTTTGCCTTCAAAGAGTGTCGGAATAAACATGAGCATAACCGCCAGCGCAAGACATATGTTCGTCCTCTTATGAGCTTTACGATCTCTCATCGCACGAAGATCAATTGCGGAAAATTCGGGAACACCGCGCCGTAAATACTCTTTCTTGAACGGATTGCCCGATTGATCTTCAGCAAATTGAAGAAAATTGATGAGATGATTATCCAATTGCGGAAAGGATAATTCCACCCGAGCAGCGACGCCCATTACGGTGTGTTTTTCGCCAAGCGCCTTCAGTATGCGAAAAACGGCAACGCCTGCCAGTGCGACCAGCACCAACCAGGCTATAATCCGGCCCGGACGTTCGAACCTGATAAAAATGTCCGACAAACTGAAAGCCCATAGCGCGGACAGAATAATAGACACGCAAACGGTAAATACCAACTCGGCACGCCAGAAGGTAATCATTCTGCCGATGCGCTCAAGCTCTTGTCTGAATCTTCCCGGCGGCATAAAAATTCTCCGTCGCTACTTTGCCGTAATTTCCACATTATCCAGATAAACTGATCCCTTCGGTTTATTGTCAATAATGGGAATAGTTATGTACAAGGCGAAAAAACGGATATTCTTCAGGCTCGCTTGATTGAGTTCGGAGGATTTAGTCTTGGAGAAATACGGAAAATTAAGCGTCATGCGTTTCCATGATTTTGTGAGAGGCTCGAACGGTTTGCCGTGATAAATATCCTGCAATTCGCTGAGCTCGGGATTGTCGTGCGGTTTTATGCCTGACTTCCATTTGTAACCGCGAATGTAAATTCTTTCGGCAGCTCCGTCAGTTCTGCCGTCGAACGATATTTTATATGTCTTTCCCTGCTCGAACGGCATAAGGTTGGAGATGACCACGGACTCGTCGTGAAGCAAGGCATTGCCCATTGCAAGCGCCAGAACATTTTTCCTTACACCATCTTTTTCCTTTATGCTGACATATTGTGTGTTGTTTTTCCATGGGCCCCGTTTGGTCCAAGCAAGATCGTAAATCCAACCGTACGGTTTATTTTCATTTGTCACGGTGTTAAAGTCGCCGTTGATACATAAATTGTCAGCACACACTGCTTCAGGCCTGAAACATGCGGCACATACCATGAAGATTGTCACAAATCTCAACATTATTCTCATCAAAGCAATCCCTCCTCCTGATCAAACTCATAATGTCTCCAATTCCTCGAAAGGTTACGGAAACACTTGATTTTATGGCATATTTCTAAGTTTACGCAATATCCAACTTGCAGACAGTAATCCTATCAGAAACCCTATCACCAGCCATCGCTCCCAGAGGGATTCATATCTGACTTTTTCCTGTTCAATAGAAGAGAAATTTTGTGCGGAAAGCGCATTATTCAATTCCTCTATATTCAAATAGTGCTTTCCACCACTGTTAATAGCCAAATGTTTGAGTACCTCGAAATTAGCCGCGCGAGGCACCGACTCAGGCGTAAATGGTTTGACAAAAAACGATATTGGATCCGATTCGACACGTTTGCCGTCAACAACCATGACCGCTGTTGCATAATGAAGACCTGCCTTTTCGGCCTCGTATTCAACGGCATAACCCGGGAACGATTCTCCCGAAGGCGTAACCACATATTCGTCGTTCATCTTGAAGGGAATCTTGCGCTTGTCGGTAGCGGTAATTTCACAGGTAACAGCCAGACCTTTGCCGATTTCTTCACCCCTATTCGTCTTGCGCGCCCTGACTTTCAGTTTTTCGCCAAGGAAAAGCTGTTCTCTGTCAGCCCATATGTCGAATATCTGCGATTCAATTTCCGCTTTTTCCGGCATGGCCCAGGACAGCAATTGATCCCAGAAACGTTGGTAAGGTTTGTATTCAAGCGCTTTCTCGTTCAATACCCATTTCCAGAGCGAGTCGGTAAGAATGGCAACAACCTTGCCGTCTCCGTAACGATGCGCAGCTATAATGGTATGGTTGCCGGACGGTGTGTTGGCCGACACCAACCCTTGCGCACCAAGCGAAAGAACGGCGTTGGGGAAAACCGACAATATGGGCGGGACAACATTCCAGAGATGAGGGTCGGTAGCGGCAAATACACTGTGACTCTTTGCGTCTTCAGTCAGCACGACATCATATTCACCTTCGATTATTTGCGTACTATAAGATTTAACAGGCATAATCTTTCTTAAATCTGTTTTTATGAATCCGTCCGGGCCCCAGGCATTTGCGCCGCCCAGCAGAATCAGGCTGCCGCCCGTGTCCACAAACTTGATCAGGTTCTTAACGCGTTCCGCGCCCAACTCCTCAGCGGTCAGATTGCCGAGCACAACAATTTTGAAAAAAGCAAGCTGATCCTCGCGCATATCAGCCGTCATGCTGCCCTTCACGCCGAATGTCATGAATTTACCTTGCGGGCCGCGGATAAAGCCGAGAGACAAAATCTGACTGTTGGCCTTGAGTGCACGCGAGAGGTATTTCGATTCCCATCTGGGCGGGCCTTCTACATAAAGAAGACGATTTTTCGGATCTATAACCAAAACCGACACTTCGTATTCATTGTCTTCCTTGTGTATTTCACCCTCAAGCGGAGGGACATACACTCGATATGTAAAAGACCCGATTTCCGGATTCTGCAGTTCGAATTTGATATCTCGGGCGCCGCCACCGGACGGGATTTGTATCGGCGCTTCATCTATCAAAATGCCGCTTTTGAACAATTGCACGTTTTGAGAC
>JAFGTH010000193.1 GCA_016934225.1 Lentisphaerota bacterium
CGTTGTTTGCCGGCCGGACATACTTCGAGTACACACGCGAACCGTCAACACCCGTGAACCGCAGATCGAAGCATTCCGCGAACGGCACCTGGAACTCGGCGAGGCGCAACTCGACATTCGCGTCCAGGGCCTTCATCTCTGCTATTGACGTATCCCAGAACTCGTCCATGTCGTTGGGGCAGGGGTTGACGCCCATGTACGTCTTAAGACGCTCAAGCGGCATATCAATAATCGGCATTGCATCATCTCCTTGCCGGGTTCGTCCGGCTATACTTATCGCAATTTCATTTATTCCTGATCATTCGTTCGGTCTCGGCATCCAGCACACGCACGCGCTTTCCGGTTTTCACCGCCTGAACCGCCGCGAACACCATTCCTATGCTTCGGACATTATCGTACACGTCGGTGCGAGGGCGTTTGCCCGCTTTCACCGACTTGACAAAATCGTTCAGAACAAATTCCTGGCTCATTTTGCCGGGTGATTTCATTTTGACTTCCCTGGTCTTCTTCACCTTGTAAACTTCTGGCACGTCATAGTGCGTGATGACGTTGTTTCTGTAGACCAGCGTTCCTTTTGATCCCTCGACGTGCCAGTCTCCGTTCCAGTTCGTAAATTGTCCCTTGGCGCACCAACTCGCGGTGTAGACGACGTGCGCGCCATTGTTCATCTCGAACACGATGCTGCTGGAACATTTGCCCTTATAGTTCGACCATGGCGGGTTCCAGGCAACGCCTGTGACCGACACCGCATCGAGCCCGGTGATGAATCGGATCAGGTCGAAATGATGAATCGACATGTCCACCAGCAGCGGATATTCCATCGCATGTCTGAAGCCGCCGCCGAAATCCACGCCCATGATGAAATCCACATTCACCTGTCCGATCTCTCCGATTGTGCCGCGGCGGACGAGGTCGGCCATGGTCCATGTTTCCGGTTGATACCTGTAATTCTGGCTCACAACATAAGATCGTCCGGTCTGTTCTGCCGCTCTAAGCATGGCCTTGCAGTCTATGAAAGAGGCGGCCATCGGTTTCTCGCTGATCACGTCCATGCCGGCCTTCATGGCAGCGACGACGACTTTCCTGTGATGTTTTGGCGGTGTGACGCAGACGACCGCGTCGGCCTTGACGGCCTTCAGGGCGTCCTTGAGCGATTTGAAACAAACCGACTTGTCGTACCCGGCAGATTCCCTGGCTGCTTCGAGCGATTTCTCATTAACGTCAACCATGGCAACCACCTGTGCGTCGCGAGACTCTTTCAGACACGACACCCAACGCTGTCCAAAACCGCCGACACCCACCTGAATAAATCGCATGTATTTGTTCTCCGATTTCGCGGAAGAATGCTCTGTTTGTTTGGCAATGTAAAGCGAAAGCGCGGGATTATCGGGAGGTTTTCTTCTTGTGGATAAATTACACGAATTCTATCTGTTGGCCGCTGAACGGGCAGGGCCGGCCCTGATCCTTAATGACGTTTACGACATAGATGCTGCGGTTTTTGCGGCTCCGATCAGCGCGGATTTGCTGTTCAAAATGACTCGGACCGGTATGGTTTTCATCAAATTCTTGAACCTGCCCTTGTTCACAAACGCGCGCATAAATGAGCCATCCTTTAAAATTGGAAGAATTTTGGGCGGTATTCCGCCACCAAGATAAACACCTCCCGTGGACATACAGGTCAAGGCGAAATTACCGGCCGTTGCACCAAGGATCGAAGACAGTGTGCGTAGCGAGGCGCGACAGAGCGGATCCTTCTTTTTTATGGCCGCTTCCGTAATGGCCTTCGCGGGGTCGCCTTGTTTGACGGCATCTTTCAGCCATGCGGGTTCCCGATACCTGCCGGAGTCTCTCAGCCATTTGTATATTACCATGGCGCCGGCACCCGATAACAGTCGCTCACTACTCACGTGACCGTATCGTTTTCGCAAGTATTGCCACAGCGCAACTTCGTCTTCATTTCCGGGCGCGAAATCCGCATGGCCGCCTTCCGAGGCAACAGGTATGTAACGGCCGTCACAATATATTGACATGGCAGTCCCGAGCCCCGTGCCTGGCGCAACCAGGGCAACGTTCCCTTGCCGGCGCAGTGGCACGGGATTCAGTGGCGCCAACTCGCGATTCGTGAGCAAAGGCACGGAAACAGCCATTGCTTCCAAATCGTTCAGCAAGCGGACGCGTTTCCAGGCAAACCGTTTCCGTATTTTTGTCTCCGACAATTGCCATGGGAGATTTGTTGTGCGGCAAGAGCCTTCGAAGACAGGTCCTGCTACGCCGAAACAAGCCGCACGAATATTGGCGCGGGCATGGGACAGGAATTCTTCAATGACCGCTTCAAGACTCTGGAAATTCCTGCTCAGGAAAGTTTTTTGGCGTCTGCATACCGGGCGACGCAGGCCAATTGAGAAAAGACCGAGGTTTGTCTTGGTGCCGCCGATATCACCTGCCAGTACTATCCGATCTCTTTGCTCAACAGACATATTCAAATACCCTAATACGAATTGCCCGGGAAATGCAACCAATCAGCGGATTTTTACAGCAGAGTAAAACTTGACGAACGAGCGATAGTAGATTAATAGGCATATTTATTATGAATGGTCCAGTTTTAATATTTGATTTCGACGGGACAATTGCCGATACGCATCACTATATCGTAGGCATCAGTAATCGTCTTGCGCGCGAGTTCAAATATGACGAAATTGACTGGAACATGGTTGATTCATTGCGCGACAAGACGGCAAAAGAAATAATCCAATATTTGAAAGTCCCGTTGCTTAAGATTCCGGCGATTCTTTCAAGGGGCAAGAAGGAGTTTAACAAAGGCATTACCGAAGTGAAGCCAATAGACGGTTTGAGTGACGTGCTTCGGTCGCTCAGATCTCGCGGCGTGGTGATGGGAATTCTTTCTTCGAATACGGCAGAGAACATCCGTAAATTTCTTCAGAATCATGCTTTGGAAGTATTCGCTTTCATACACAGCACTTCGAAGGTCTGGAGCAAAAACATTTCGCTTGAAAGACTTATATCCGGAAGGAATCTTGACAGAAACAGCATACATTACATTGGTGATGAAGCCAGGGATATTACTGCGGCCCGTCGGTCAGGAGTTAAGAGTGTCGCGGTTTCCTGGGGTTACAATTCCGCCCGGATATTGCGGTCGCATAATCCGGATTTCATGGTGAATCTGCCCGGCGAATTGCTGCGGTTCTGCGAGCACATTGCAACCTGATTCCCGGGTTCTCTTAAGAAACGTTAAATCCGGTTTGTAGCGTCTACAGAGCCGAAAGGGGTCGCGTCTCGACATTCGACATTTGGAGTTGACGTCGGTAGTGGATATGATATGAATTGTCAGTATGGCAAGACCGCTGAGAATAGATGTAGAGGACGGCTGGTATCATATCACCGCACGGGGGATTGAGCGACGTGCCATTTTCCATGAAGAGCGATATTATACGCACTTCCTTGAACTTCTCGAAGAACTGACAGGACGGTTCTCCATCGGCGTGCATGCTTATGTCATGATGGATAACCACTACCACTTGCTGCTCCAGAGTCCCCGTGCAAACGTCAGCGCAGCCATGCAGTGGCTCAACGTCAGCTATAGCGCATGGTTCAATGCCAAACGGAACAGGGTGGGGCATGTATTTCAAGGTCGGTTCAACAGCCGGTTGATAGACGGCAACGGCTCATGGGTATTGCAGGCCAGCGTATATGTGCATCTGAACCCTGTACGGGTATCGGCGCTGGGTCTAAACAAACAGAGGAACCAGGCAGAACGCAAGGGTCTAAAGGAGCCGGCAAGAGAAGAGATCAGACAACGGCTTGATACGCTGAATCGATATCCGTGGAGCTCGTATCGTGCATATGCAGGCTATTCCGGCAAGCCGAAATGGCTGCAGACAGAAGCCATATTGGCTCGGTCGGGCGGAAAAGCCAGGTATCGCAAGTATGTGCAGTTACACGTCACGCGGGGTGAAGATCCGGAGCAGTACGAGAGGTTGAAGGACAAACTAATCATTGGCGGGACGACGTTTGTGGAGAAGATGAAGAAAAGGATTGGCCGGGTGACAAAGGAACAGCCCGAACGCAAGTTGCTTGATCGGAGGGTGCCACTGGACGAGGTTGTGCGAATAGTGGAGAAGGAGAAGGGAGAGAAATGGGATGCTTTCCGTGACCGTCACGGCGACTGGGGCATGGGGCTGGTATTATACTTGGCGCGGAAGTGCAGCGGATGTACGCTCAGAGAAATTGGTGATTGGCTTGGCGGTGTAGATTACAAGACGGTATCAAAGACGGTGGAGCGGTTCGGCGGAAGGTTGCAGGACGATAAGAAGCTGGCAAAAATTGCCGGGGCGTGCCTTGGTCAAATGTCGAATGTCGAGACGTGACCCCTCAGCATATGAAACACAAAATAATCATTTATTCATTAAAGGGTTTTATTGTTGCAGCTCTATGTGTTCTGATACGCGCCGCCACAGCCTACGGAGACGGATTGAATGCCACTGACATAAAAGGGGTTATTCTTTCCGGCCCTACCAATCCTGTTATGAACCGATGTGTGTCAACATTGATATCAGGGCTTAAAACGCGATATGGCGTCGAAATTTCCGTTATTCCGGATGAGGAAAAACCGGCAGCAGGAATAATTTATATAGGAAAAAAAGCGGCGTTAAAATCAGGTCTCGTGGCCGCATCAGAATTGAAAGCAGTTGAACCAGGCGGACATGTTGTGAAATGCGACGGCGAGAATATTGCGATCGCCGGCGCAGACGCGTGGAAAACGCTTTACGGCATATCTGCGTTTTTTGACTGGATTGACGGAAAATATTTTGGAAACAATCCGGCAAACGGCAAACATCCGGCAAAGGGTTCGAGGAACATGCCTGTTTTTTCGTTTGCCGACAAACCTGCTTTCGAATATCGTTGCGGCGTGCTTGCCGCTCTCAGACAGACTTCGGGCGAATGGGCTGATTGCCGGCTTGGCCTTAATCCGGAATTGTTCGATCCGAAAAAAACCGGCTCCGACCTTTGGATAGACCATACCGCCGGGTATCTTGTGCCGAAACTGCTGTATTATGACAAACATCCGGAATACTACGCCATGAAAGAGGATGGAAAACGTTTCGGTAAAAATGAGTTTAGCGACCATCGAACGCCGCTTTGCCTTTCAAACAAAGATGCGGGAAAAATTGCCGCCGAGAGGGCGGTTGCCTGGGTTGATATGAACCTGCACATGACATATTTTCCAATAACACATGGAGACGGCGCATGGTGCCAATGCGAAAAATGCAAGGCACTGGATCATGCCGAACGGAAATACGCCCGGCGCCTCCTTTTGTGGGCTAATCCAATAGCTGAGGCGATAAGCAAAAAACATCCCGACAAATGGTGCTTTACCTTTGCTTACGGCGGCTCCGACGAACCGCCCCCCGACGTCAAACCAGTTAACAACCTGCTTATTGTCGGGTCCATAGGTCTCGGCAACGTACTATTCTTTGATCATTGGGCGCGGGAAGGCATGATCGCGGAAAAAGCAAAAAAAATAGAGGATTGGAAGGCAATTGTTCCTGACAGGTTCATGGTTTGCGAATACGTAAGCGGCGCTTATCAGCCGGCTATGGCCGCCAATCTTGCCGCACGCCTGCGTTATTACAGGGATAACGGGTTGTTCGGCATTCTTACTACCTACGGACTGCCGATTGCGTTCCGACCGGTCTGGAACGAACTGATCGGACGGCTTATGTGGAATCCTGATCTCGATCCGCAAAAAATCGCCGAAGCCGCAATCACCTCAAATTATGGGCCGGGCGCTGAACCGATCAAAGAGTTTTTCAGATTGATCCAAGCGCGTTACACGGAAACATTGAAGGAAAAAGGCGCTCTTGTTGACGGTTATCCCGCCGGTTTTTATTCTCTGGAACTGGTTGAAAAAGCGCTGGCGTGTTTCGCGAAGGCACGCGAAAATATTACCAAAGCGTTGGAATCCGTGGAGAGCGCAACGGACAAACGCGCTTTGACGGCATTGCGCGATTCCGTCACCGGAAATGAGCAAGCTTTTATCTTCGATGTCATGCAACATCCAACATCCAATAAGCTTGACGATGCTATGAAAAAAATCTTGCGCGTCCAGCTTGATTTGCTGTTTGCACGCTCAGGTGATGACGAACAAAGCAGGATAGCTTTTGCGCGTGAAACCCATAAAGTTGGCGTCGCGGTCAACGCAAAACTTGCCGGCGCTCAGGAATTTTTCGAGGACTGGATCAAAAAGAATAATCTGCCCATGCCTAAAGGCGAAAAGATTGAAGGCGGCGTTCATTTGCCGCCCGAAGTGTTCATGTATGCCGGATTCGGGCCTCGCAAATACGGCGAGTTTAGTTGTCCGCCAAGGGTTGCTGTGGCGGTTTATGTCAAAGGCAATTCCATGAACCGCAGTCACAGAATGGCCGCGCAGTTTGAACTTGACGATATTCCGGGCGATGGCTCAGCCGTGCTGGATATTTTCGGCCAGGACAGCGATCATCCCAAACCTCCTGCGAACATCCGTATTTTGATTAACGGCAAAACTATTTACGAGGGACAAGTGAGTGTCGTAAAGAAGAATTGGTCAGGGCAGGCGTTCGAAATTCCGCCTGGCATTCTTGTTAAAGGACATAACGAATTGGAAATACAGAACATCACGGACATTAACGCCATTGAAAAATGGTATGAACGTTGGTTTATGGTCTGCGACGCCAAAATTCTCTTCAAAGAAAAATAAATTGAGCCAGTTGCAGAACGGTTTTTGCCATAAACAAGGCCCAGACAACACCAAAGGCAGCATAACCGTAAGGTTTTCACATTCAAAAAGCAGGTTGCCACTTTGGGGGGCGTTTGAGGTCAGATAATATGAAAGACAAAACCTCCAAGAAAACGCGGCTATAATACCCTGGGAGTACTCGGGATCAGACCTTGCTTTTGCCTTTATGTCTCGGAGCCATAGGAGATTGTTGCTTTGTCTCTCAACACATCTATGTATGTATGAACTACGTCACGTTTTTTCTGATCTGTCAGAAACTCAATTATCCGGTCTTTGACGGCATCCAGCGATTGGGTGCCCGGTTCGGTGTGCGACAGCACCTGAACGATATGATAACCGAAACGAGTTTCTACTATTGGCCCAATCTCATTAATCTTCTGTGAAAAGGCCGCCGTTTCAAACGGAGGCACCATTGAGCCGCGCTGGAAAGCGCCGAGATCGCCCCCGGTCGTTTTGCTTGGACAATCAGAATACTTTTTCGCTATGTCCTGGAAATCAGCGCCTTCAAGCAGTTCTTTTCTGCATTTTTCCGCAAGCGCTTTTTTCTCATTCCTTGTCGTTTCGTTATCTTTTTCCGTTGTGGCAATTAGAACATGTCGCGCGTGAACGGTTTCTTCCGTTGTGAAAGATTCTTTCTCGGCCTCATAGAAAGACC
>JAFGTH010000018.1 GCA_016934225.1 Lentisphaerota bacterium
TACAAAATCCTTCAACTTATACTCGTTGGTCAGATGGAATTATTGCCGCGCATCAGTCGCATGTCCAATTTTTGGGATCGTATTGCGTTGAAATATGTGTTAAATCCATTAGATCGGACCGAGGTTAAAAGGATGCTCAATTTTCGTTTGAAAAGCGCCGGTTATATCGGAGAGAACCCGCTTTTTACCGATGGCGCAATAGATCTGATATGGGAGCATACTCAGGGATATCCGCGCAAGTTGGCGTTATTGTGCCATAATTCACTTGAAGCGCTGGTGATGTATGATAAATCCACTGTTGACGAATCCATAGTCCGGAAAATGATAGATGCAGAAATTAAACCTGTGGTCTTCGATCATAAAATTACCGCGCTTGAGGCAACCGGAGATAACGATATGGACTTAGGGAATAAGATTTTTGGGGGAAAACCAGGAAAACTTGTAAGCGCATGAGCGTCAGACAGCAGGCTTAAGAGAGTGTGATATAGGATAATAAATAGCGAATGCCGAAAAGCAGGCAAAAGATTTTTTGTTGCAAGCTTGAAATTTTGAAGAGGCTGGATGACTGAAGAGAAAGAAGAAATTTCGCCGGAAGAAAAGCTGTTAAAAGTAATTCAGGGCAAACCCGAACCGGAGAAGGAACAAAAGGTCGGCTCTGCCGATGTAGCACCTTCGGCTTTGAAAGAGGGAGAGGGTTCGCTTCCTGTTGTCGAATCGGTTCAAGCCGAGGGTGAGAAATCGGCTCAAACTGCGGCTGCGACGAAAAAGCCAAAGTTGCGGCTTACAAAGACCGACAGCGCCGTTGGCGCTGACAGTAAAGCGCTCGAGGAACCGGTTTCGACGGCTGGTCTTATCGGCGGGTCGAATCCTGTTTTAGCTGTCAGTAAGCGTGGAATCGGTGTTAAATTCGGAATTTCCAGTGTAAATCGCTTTCTGGCGGCGGGAATAGTGATAGCGCTTGCGATCACAGGCCTCGAAATATGGGGTTTCTTAAGGAATTCGGCGGAAGCTGCACAGATAGAAGCTGTTACAGAGCCGATGCCGTTCGAAGCGGATGTATCTCGTTCCGCGCAGTATTCTTTTCCAGAAGTCTTGATCTGGTATGAGCAACACCCTATATTGCTTGATTTCAAGGCCGAACCACAGGCTCGGTCTGATGATTCGGAACCTCGGAAATCGCAAGGCCCGCGTGTTGGATGGGAGGCATACGTTCGCAGTAACATGAAATTGATGGGGGTATCGCGTCATCCAGAAGATGAACAGGCAACGGAGGCTATTCTCGCTGACAATAAGACAAAGGCAATGCACTTTATGAAGACGGACGACAGTATTTTTGTGAGTAACCAAAAGGTATCGCTCAAGCGAATAGACGGCGCTTTGGTGGTATTGACGGACGGCAGAAATGACGTAACGATCGAGTAGTGGATTTGTTGATATGGAACAATGGAACTTCATAATTCGACGGATGTTGACAGGGTTGTTGTGCGCTTTTGCTGTTTTGGCCCTTGTTCAGTGGGGCAATGGAGCAGAAGATATCGGCTCACAAGCTGATTTGCCCGAAGTCAGAGTTTCTACAAAGAGACTCTCCGATTACGATTTGCCCGGATTCAGGGAGAAGGTTTACTTGAACACCATGGAAGCATGGGATGTTGTTCAGGTGATAGAGTTTCTCGCGCATAAGGGCGGTCTCAATAACGTGGTTATAGGAAAAGGAGTTGCCGGCCTTACAACCAAATTGAAGTTTGATGGCGTCGCCATAGGCGATGCCCTGGAAATCGTCCTTTCCGTCAACAGTTTGGCTTATGAAGTAAAAGGCGGCATTGTCACGATCATGACCGATGCAGAGTACAAAACTCTGTACGGAACGAGCTTCTACGATCACAAAAAGGTTAGAATCGTTGACCTGAAATATGCGGATGCTTCGCATGTTGCCGGCATGCTGGCCAGTGTGAAGAGCGATATTGGCACGATAGTCGCTGACCCAGTAACGGGAACATTGATACTGATAGACACACCCGAGAAAATTCGCGAGATGCTTATGGTTGCCAACAGGGCGGACATGGAAACCGTATCGCGCGTGTTACCGACGGAAACCAAGACGTTTGTGATACAGTATGGTGACGTCACGGATATTCATCAGGAAGTGACCAAGCTCTTATCCAAGGATGGCGGTTCAGCGATTGCAGACGTACGCACTAAGACGCTCGTGGTTACGGATCTGCCTCATGCAATACGAAAGATCGAACAGATTGTAACGTTGTTCGACAAACGGCCGCAACAGGTTTTCATAGAGGCCAAAATCATAGAGGTGGCGCTTGATGATGCGCACAGCCTTGGAATCAACTGGCAACATCTTTTGAGCGGAACCGGTCCGCGATTCTCATTGCAGGCATTGTCGGCGCCGTTGAGCGCGAAATCGGCCATCGGATCCGTCGGACGATTGACTTATAATACCGTGGCTTTGGGCGGCGATCTTGAGGTTATTGTTGATGCGCTGAGAACTGTCGGCAAGACCATTATACATTCCAATCCGCAGATTGCCGTTATGGACGGTCAGGAAGCAGTGATAGAAGTAGTGGAAGATCAACCTTACAAGGAAATTGCCCTTGAAAGCGGCACGACGAACATAACAGGAGTAACGTACCTTTTTAAGAAAGTGGGTGTGCAACTTAGCGTTACTCCGAAAATAAATGATGAAAATTTTGTAAGCGTGGCGGTGAGGCCCGAAATTAGTTCTATATCACAATGGTATGACGGAGGCGCGCAACAAGGTACGCCGGTTATCAAGAAGGCGTTTGCGGAAACAACCGTGATGGTAAAAGACGGTGTAACGATAATCATAGGTGGTATGATCAGGGATCGGAAAGACACAAGTATGAGCAGCATACCATTGCTCGGAAGCATTCCTGTTCTGGGCAGATTGTTCAGGCATGATACTGATACGATTGTGAAGACGGAGACGGTTGTATTCATGACTCCGCGCATTATCTCCGGTGAAGCACCTGTAAAATTATTGAGGGATATTGAAAAGTCTCCAAAACCGTTAAGACCTGTAGGACAGGACCAGATATATAAAGAACTCAAGCCTATACGATAGATATCAAGCGCGTGGCTCGTCGGGGACGGTTCGCCCTGCCTGTTCGAAATCCGGTCGGAATTGGAAATGTCGGTATTGGCAGGGCGAAGCGTCTTGCCGAGCCGCAAGCAATTGTGTTGCAGGATGAGAAGATTTATTCACATAGTATACGCGTTTTTTGTGGCTGCCGGCCTTTCCGTCGCGGAGGATTTCTCATGGACTTGGGAAGATGACACAAAGTCCGCACCTGCGTCCAGCGACGTTCGTCCAGCCAATGATCATGAAGAGCGTGTTCCAACCAAAGCCGACGGCGGCGATGATGGATTCGCTTGGTCATGGAATGAAAACGAGAATACTGATCAGCCTGTTCAACCAAAACCGGCGGAACAACCGCAAAAATCCGTGGAATCAGCCATTGATGAAGAGGCTCTGGTAAAACTGCAGAAAGAAAACGAAGAACTTCGTCGCAAGATTAAAATCGCAACGGAGGAGAAAAGCGCCACAGCCCGGAAAAACGAACAGCTCGAGAAAGACATGCGGGAATTAGAACAGAACATGCAGCTCTTTGTTGTGAAAATCCGCCAGTTGGAGCAGGCCAAAGCCGAAGCGCCGCAGGACAATATGGACAAGATGATGGATCTGGAATCGCAACTGTCGAAGGCGGACATGGAAAAATCGAAATTAGCTGTTCGTCTGGCCGAACTTCAAAAACAGGTTGAAACTTTGAAAGTCGCGGCGGTAAAACCCGCTCCAGCGCCTGTGTCCGGTTTGTCCGTGAAACCGGATTCGGATCTGTTTAAAAGAACGCAAGAAGAGAATCTGGCTTTGAAAAACAAGTTGGTTGAGATAGAAACCGCTCGAATAGAGGCGGCAAAAGCGCGTGAAGAAGCGGCCATGAAAGCTCGCAAAATTGAGGAAGAAGCGCGCGCAAAAGCGGAGCACGAAGCCGAACTCGAGAAAAAACTGGCGGGTGTCCGCGAAGCTGAAAAAGAACATAGACAAACCATTAGCGTCTTATTGAGTAAGATACCGGAGCTTGAACAGGAGTTGAGTCGGATGAATAAAAAAGCGACGGCCCAGGAAGAAGCGCTGCAGTATCGAGAACGTAATCTTGAGGCGCTCCAGAGGGAGATAGATCAGCGTGAGCACCGATTGATCAAAGCCGAGCGCATGGCCGCCATTCTTGAACAGGCCCGCTCGGAAGTGAGCAGGGTGAGCGATCGCGAAAAAAGGGACATGCACTACAACATGGGCGCCATATACGCCAAGGAAGGTCAGTACCATGCGGCTGAAAAGGAATATTTGAACGCTCTCAGAATAGATCCGACCGATGCGTCGGTTCACTATAATCTTGGCATTCTTTACGATGACCATCTAGGCGACAAGCAAAAGGCGGCGCGCCATTATAGGCGATATCTCAAGTTGAATCCTCACGCTTCCGACATTGATCAGGTAAGAAGCTGGTTGATGAAAATAGAAATGTCGGGGCGGTAGAGAAGACTAAGGGCTGAGAAAGCAAAATTCTCGGTGTCTTGCGAACATAGGATTCCGTAATTGACACGGATGCGCGTCGTTATTCATGGCTTTATGATTATCAGAAAAATGCAGGGGACGAAACAGCGCGGGCGTTTTGAATCTTCTGACTGAAAGTTGAGCACAGAATTCTGATGAATCTTCTCGTCGGAAGCGGATGCGTTTTCGACGCAGAACCTTGAAACAGTGATGAGAACCAAACTCATACCCATTGTTTTGACGCTTGTTGTTTTGCCAACGGCGATTCTCGGTCTCATGGCAAGTCATGCTCTGAAAGCAAGGGAGCTTGTTCTGGCTGATCAAGTTGCGACGAACGCGGGGAAAGCCGTTCAAGCGGTTATTGCGGAGGTTGGGCGAAAACTTGACGCCGATTTGGACAGAATCAGTTTGTCCATGTCGGACAGACTTGCGCAAGGCGGCAAGTATGAAGATATCCATGCCACAGCCGAGAAATTACGCGCTTCCATGAGTATTGTGGGGCGGGTGTACCTATTCATGAATCCGTGGGGCTTCTTGTACCCGCAGAGTGGCGATGATCAGACGGACAGGAGTGTCCTCAGGCCGGGATGGGACTATATTCCCAAGCCTGGCCGACAGCTCGGTAAGGCCAGTGACATCCCGTCGGCGCTCAATGCAACGGATGATTTGAGTAACAGGTTGATAGCGGAGCTTCGGAAAGCAGCGCTTGAATTTGGGCCGGAACGCAGTTCCTTGCGAATCTGTTTGGACGACATGCTGTTCTGTTTTAAATTGCTTCCGAACAGAACGGGTCTTTTTGCGGGATACCAAGTTGATTTATCGGCCGCAAGAGAACTTGTTTCCGAACTGGCGGCGGGCGTGCCGGGACACGGCATAGTTCTGACAGTGGCGAATCTTGAGGATGGAGCCGGCGCCGGAGTGATCGTGTCGGATTCTCTAACACCAGCAGAAGTATCGAACAGCAAATTGATATGGGCAGACGCAATGAAAGCGTCGGCGATTGAGAATACATATGTTGATGCAACATTGGCGCGTGGATATCCCTTGTCGCCGCTTAAGTCTGTGCTGATTGAAGCTGTGCCTGCCGATTCCGGCTCCATGCGGTGGTCCGAAACGTTTCGCGCGCAGTTGTATGGTTGGGGGATCACTCTTCTCGCTTTAGGCATTTGCGCAGGAGTAGTCCTGGTTATGCGGGAATCGGCGCTGGAAATACGACACGCCCGGGTCAGGAGCGATTTTGTTATAGGAGTTTCACATGATCTGCGCACACCGATAGCTTCGATGAAAATGCTTGCGGAAAGCCTGTATCTCGATCGTGTGCCGGACCGAAACAAACAGAAAGCGTTTTTGAGCACCATAGCCAGAGAATGTGAGAGATTGAATCAACTTGTGGAAAGAGTGCTGTTCTTTGTGCGTATGGATCAGAATGCGCTGGCATATCGCTTGAACGACGTAAACGTATCCCAAACGGTCTCATGTGCGATTGAAGGATTCAAAGCCCGTTGTGAGGAGTGCAATATCGAACTGGCAATTCAAGGCGAATTACCGCTTATAAAGGCGGATGAAAGCGCGATAACCCAAGTTGTGTTGAATTTGCTGGACAATGCGGCGAAGTATGGGAAAGAGAGTTCAAAGTTCGAAGATCAAAGTTCGAAGATCAAAGTTTCAAGTTTCAAGTTTCAAGTTTCAAAGCAGGGAGTTGAGGCGGGAGACACGGGTCTGGGGGAGATTCAGGTAAGAGTGGAGAAAGTATTACGCAGGAAGAGGTGGAGAATCCGAATGGATGAATGGATTAGGATTTCAGTTACTGATTACGGGCCAGGGATTAATCCGAGAGAAATGAAGAAGATATTCAGGCGATTCTATCGGTCTCCGAGCGCGGCGGACAACAATCTATCCGGAGTCGGTTTGGGATTGGCGCTGTGTCGGCACATTATGCATGCGCATGGTGGTTGGATCGAGGCAGACAGCGTACCGGGCAAGGGCAGTATGTTTTCGGCGTTTTTACCGGTATAAAGTTCAAAGATCAAAGTTAAAAGTGGAAGATTCGACTGTGATTTTGTCTCGCCACAGTTTAGGTCGTTTGCCCTTGACGATTCTTCAACTTGCGACCCTTTAACTTTCAACCTATAACTTGTAACTCACTTTACAAACTTGTATCCCACCCCGTGGATAGTAAGGATGTGTTTAGGCTTTCCGGCTTTCTCTTCTATCTTGCCGCGCAGGCTTGCCACAAAACTGTCCAGCGACCGCTGAGTGCCGAAGTATTCGGTGCCCCACACTTCATTCAGAACGACTTCACGCGAGAGAGCCTTGCCGTCATGTTCGCAGAAATAGGCTAGAAGATCGAACTCGGTTCGTGTAAGAGGGATCTCTTTTCCCGACTTGGTCAGGATGCGTGACTCGCCGTCCAGAACACAATCGCCGAACTCATATCTTGCGGCGCTATTCGTTTTGCGCGAAGCCCGTCTGAGTATTGCCGCGATCCGCGCAAGCAGTTCGTTAATGCTGAAAGGCTTTGTAACGTAATCATCGGCGCCCATTTCAAAACCGTGCACCTTGTCAAACTCATCGGTTCTGGCCGTGAGCATAAGGATGGGCATTTGTCTGCCGGCGTCCCGCAATTTCCGGCAGACATCGTAGCCGGACATGCCGGGTAGCATAATATCCAGCAGGATGAGGTCCGGAGACAAGGACATGCCCTTCTCAAGCGTATCCACGCCATTTTTGGTTGTGAGGACTTCGTAGCCGGCAAATTTGAGATTCTCTTTCAGGCCGAGCATTATTGCTTCATCATCTTCGGCCACAAGAATGGTCTGTTTGGCTGTGGTCATAAAAAACAAGATAGGAATTAAGAGATAAAAGATCAAAGTTAAAAGATCAGAGAGCTCTCGTAAAAGCTGCTGAATTCGCAGAAAACAGAGTTTTATAAGGAAGAGAAATAACACAAATTTCACATTTCCATGACAACACGATTTAAGCGTTCTGGTATATTTATGATGTTGATGAAGAAAAGCTTTGATTTGGAGGTGGGGCCATGATCACAAACATGACGCACAAAACGCCGCTCGGTCCGACCGCGCGGCTTTTTTTTGCGATACCGGCGGCAGTGCTGATGCTGTTGCCGTTGATCGTGAAAGCAGACACGACCGAGACATGGCATTTTATGAATCCAGCGGACTACGACATCGTGCAGCCTGACCTGATCGAGGTTGTCCCGACATCGCCTCCCGACTTACCCACCGGTTACGCGCAGCTCATACTGCAGGCCCAGGCGATTCAGCGCAGCTTACTAACAAACTATTGGCAGGGCACGGCGTTGAATGATTTGCAACTAGGAGCCGATACCAGTTTGTGTTTACAAGGATCTCCGGGCGCATACAATGCAGTGGGTTTTTTTGAATCCAAGACATATGTCAAAGGATCCGGCGATGCGTGGGCAATTCTGAAAGCTCGGTTTTCAAATGCTTCATTTGATAACAGCTTGGCAGAAATAGAACCGGCCTTGGCAGAGTTAGTAGCATTGTATCATGGTAACGGCAATTGGTTGGATTCTTCCCCAAACGGAATGAACCTTGTATACAGCGGCGGCACTGCTCAGTACTCGCCGACCGCAAAGTTTGGGTCGCATTCAGGGTCTTTT
Organism: Lentisphaerota bacterium; assembly: GCA_016934225.1. Classification (GTDB taxonomy): domain Bacteria; phylum Verrucomicrobiota; class Kiritimatiellia; order UBA8416; family JAFGTH01; genus JAFGTH01. The sequence goes on from JAFGTH010000018.1 coordinate 8,232, forward strand.
GGTACTGGCTGTGCATATCAGGACGGAACATCGCTTGGATTAACAGATGCAATTACCATATCGTTATGGGTGAAGTCTAGCGATCCGGATGCCTTTCCCATAAGACAGCCGATTAGTATTGGCGTTGGCAGTGTAAATTGGTTGACGGTTCGCTTAGGCGGAACTGTGAGCCCGTCGGGAAGTATGGCCATGCTCGGCCTTCAATCATTTTCGGTTCCAGGTGTTTACACAACTGCAGGAGATGCAAACATATGGCGACACATAGTTGCTGTATACGATACCAAAGCTTCGCCATATGTTCGTATGTACAAAGACGCTGTGCCTGTGGACGTGGTTAATCAGCCGAAGGTATACGATCTCAGCTCTGTGAATAAAATAGTTATAGGCGGCTTCATGACGCTTTCATCATCATGGTCGGGGTTGATTGACGAGGTGGCAATTTTCCGCCGAAGTTTGACGTATGACGAAGTGCAAAAACTTTACGTCAGAAATGCGCTGAAATTTCAAGTCCGATCTGGTAATTCGCTTCCACTAATGTCTTCATTTGTTGGCCCAGACGGAACGACAAACTCATCATATAATGGGGTTGGTGATCTTCTTCTCTCTCATACAAACGATTTCCATTCCGCCGATCAATATATGCAATACAGAGCTGCCTTACTATCAGATGCATATAGAAACCACACTCCATACTTGGAGTCTGTTACTATCGCAGCTTCAAATAGTATCGCTTGGTTTGATAGTACTCTTGGAGACTTTTGGGCAGGTTTATGGTTTGACGTCACAAATATGCCAATAATATCAGATCAGCCTTTCTTGGGCGTCATCAAACAATCTAATGGAGGATATTACACTAATGCTGTTTACACTTCCCGCGTTTTGGATGGGGGTTCGACCAATGTCGATTGGAGCAAGGTATCATGGAATACTGGTGAGGAACTGAACGCAGGAACGCTTGGGCTTATTGGTTTATGGCGAACTGAAAACAATTGGAATGCCGCAATAGGACAACATGGAGTGCCTACAGATGCTTCATATACGGGATTTGCGAAATTAGGCAAGTACTCGGCAGTTTTCAACGGGTTAACTACTGAAGTCGCGATTCCGGTCAACACAGAAATCAGATCAGTTGAGTTTTGGATAAAGTCGGACAGTATCAATGATGGGGTAATGACAATCAATCGTGTTTCAGGCGGCTCGTTGTTGCTTACAATAAAAGATAGAGCCTTGCTGGTCACCGAGCCGACAGATTCACCTGTACAGATATTCGTGAATGGTAAAGCTTCATCGGTCAGACTTTTACCTGGCTGGAACCATGTTGCCCTTGTATTTGGCGATGTTGTATCTGTTACGACAATGACAATTGGCACAGTAGCTGGAGATTACCTGAATGGTTTCTTGGATGAATTAGCCTTATACAATCGCGCTATAGCATCTGCTGAGATAGAATCGCATTACATAACCGGTTGCCGAATGGTTGCAGGTAGCGCCAAATCAGCTCAAACAAGAAGTGGCAATACACTGTCAGAACTCGAAACCAGATCATTTGCCAAACCAGGCGGAACTCCTGCGGAATATCTGCAGAACGGAGAGCTGTTTAATGTGGTTAACCAGCGATATTTTCAGTATCGGATATTTCTTAATAGCGATGGTATTTCAACACCAGGAATCAGGTCGATAACGGTAAACAGTAGTCTCGCAGATCCGTTTGTTGATGATTCTGCTTTGGAGATAGCGCCTTATACTCACGATGGCGGTCGGTCTCTTTGGTATGGAGACCAAATGAAGATTTATGATCTTGAAGCTCGAGGGCCAATTAATATTAGCGCTGTTAACGTTTCCAAGACCGAAGGCCTATGGCATTTTGATGAAATACTATGGAACGGAACAGCTTCTGAAGTGCGTGACCAAAAAGAGCTTCGTCATGGGATTGCATTTGGAGACGCTCACACTTTATTGTGTCCGAAGGTGGGTACATGCTGTGGCTCGTTTAATGGTACAGGAGCATATGTCAGACTGCCTGGCATTGATCTGTCCTCAGGTGATTTTACAATCTGCACTTGGTTTAAAACATTTGAGACCAATAAAGCGCCGGTTATATCAACAGATGATGGTAGCGGCGAATGTTACACCATTGAGATCAATGGAAACGGTGCGGGCGGTCTGGCGGTAGGTCATGCCGCGTTCAGAATAGAGGGCAGCAGTAACGTTGCGGCTATCGTCTCTCAAAAGGAAGGGCTGAATAATGGTGAATGGCACAATCTGATCGCAATTCGCGGTGGGTTGCATGTTTATCTTTATATTGACGGGCGATTGGAAAATGTCGCAAGTATTGGCGCGGGATTTGGCAACGTTGATGAAAAGGATTCCTACGTTGGCACCGATGGTTCATACAGTGTTTTTTTTAAAGGTGAAGTTGATGAAGTTGGAATATGGAGCCGTGTGCTTACTGCATCCGAGATTGCCGAATTCTCTTCAGCGGGTTACAAGGTGCAGGGGACCGGAACATACGAATCCGATACGCTCGATGCCGGCGATCAGGCGATATGGCAGGAGATTTCGTGGGTGCCGGATGCTCCGTACGGCAAGCCGCTTTCAGGTGACGATCCTACAATGACCGGCCTGTGGCGGATGGAGGATAATCCTGCAGGCTCAACGATCACGAATTCTGTTGGAATAGACAACGGCATAATTAACGGCGCGACGTTTAACGCTTCGGGCAGATTCGGTCAATGTCTCAACTTCAACGCCGCCGGCGCCAATTACGTCAGCATTACTGACGGCGCGGCGCTTGAGCCGGCTTCCGGTATTATAACTGTTGAGGCATGGGTGAATCTGGACGATATCAGAAGTTGCACTGTACTAGACAAGCGGGCAGGCGGACAAGGGTATCGTCTCTCGCTAACCGCCGCCGGCGTACCTGAATTTCAGGTAGGGGGAACAACAATATCGAGTTTCGATTCAATTCAAACCGGCAGATGGACTCATGTGTCCGGATCGTACGACGCAAGTGTCGGCCTCAAGCTGTATGTCAACGGCGATATCGCCGCAGTTTCGTCGGCCGGTGGCGAGATTGTAGCTTCAACGGCTAATGCCTGGATCGGCAGCGATGTCGGCGGCGGGAATTATCTTGACGGACGAATAGACGAGATAGCGATTCACGATCGTATTTTAAATACGGAAGAAATATTCGATCATTATCGCGTCGGCGCGGTGACCCTGAAGTTCCAGGCGAAATCTTCGGCAAGCAATCCGGATGTACCGGGCTTGTTTGTGGGTCCGGGCGCGTCGGCGGGCGAGTATTTCACGGAGTTCTCAGGCGACAATATGCAAGGCGACATTGCTCTCGGGCGGTATTTCCGATTCAAGGCGTATCTGGCTACGGAAGATCTGCGTTTAACGCCGAGGCTTTGCGGCGTACGGGTGTACGTGGCGAATTTTTCGGCGAACAATCCGACCGTGGCGCCGACAGAGGCAGCGGGAGCGGCTTTTCCCGGTAGATTGGTGTCGTTTGGCGATAGTCGCGCGCCGCGCGAGCCGGGTGATACTACCACAACGGTCCGCTACCAGATAAGCGGCGATACAAATTCAAGTCCGAGGTGGTTTTATTGGGATACGAGCGGA
>JAFGTH010000194.1 GCA_016934225.1 Lentisphaerota bacterium
GTTGTCTTCCTTATATACTCATAATACTCGCTCTCACGCTCGCGTTTCCATGTACCACTGGACAAACCTCTCGACGCCGTTCTCAACGCTTGTTGAAGGGTTATATCCCAGGAGTTTTCGCGCTTTGGACACGTCGGCGCATGTAATTTCCACATCGCCGGGCTGAGGCGACATCTTCTGTAACGTCGCATTTTTGCCGAGAGTCTTCTCAATTATTGCGACCAATTCCGATAGGCTGGTAGTTCTGGATTCTCCAAGATTTATGATTTCAAAGCCGAGGTTTTTGTCTACGGCCGAGACCACACCGTCAACTATGTCGTCAATAAATGTGTAATCCCTTTCAGATGTGCCGTCGCCATAGAAGGGAATGGGCAATCCTTCATCTATCAACCGGGTAAATTTGTGTATCGCCATATCCGGACGTTGTCTTGGGCCGTACGCAGTGAAAAAACGAAGCGCCGTTGTCGAAATACCGTGTAGATGATGGTAGTTGTGACAATACAGCTCTCCGGCTGCTTTCGTCGCCGCATACGGACTTACCGGCCGATCCACGCGCGCGTCTTCGCGAAACGGAACTTCCTTAACATTACCATATACGCTTGAAGAGGAGGCAAAAACAAAACGGTGTATTTCGTTGCGCCGAAGCTGTTCGAGAATGTTGAGAGTGCCGCGACAATTCACTTCTTCGTACAAAAGCGGGTTCTTTAGACTCGGACGAACCCCGGCTCGAGCCGCGAGATGAACCACGACGTTAAACGAATGGTTGCCGAACACTTTGTCCAGAAAAATCCCATTCAGAATATCTCCTTCCAGAAACGTCATGGCCTTGTTTGCAAGCGACGACTCGATGTTCCGACGTTTCAATCGCGGATCGTAATAGTCGTTGAGATTGTCAATGACCACAACATGGTCGCCTCTGGCGAGCAACCGCTCGACCAAATGGCTGCCGATAAAACCTGCGCCGCCGGTGACAAGAACTCTCATTTTTTCATTCCTTTTTGCGTATTCGGAGAATGTAGTGCCTTTTGCGGTCCATGTCAAAAGGACTGATTCAACTCATGATCCGACCATTTGCCGCTGGACGCATATACACATCAAGTGTTGAATAATAGATCCGACCGTGCTAAGGTTATATTTCAATAATAATTTCGCACAGACAAAATAGACTGTTATTCTAATTCGCCGGAGAGGAAGCTTTTGGCAACAGACTCCGGGAATACAGAATGCAATCAGCAATTGCCTGTGGACATGGCTCTAGCCGCGAATGAGGTTTTCGGGCATGAAACGGTATGTTCTTGTTCACTTTCCTGAATTTCTGGGCATAGATTTAAGCATTACGCACGAAGTGATTCTTTTATGGATCGCTGCAGGAACAACTTTCGGTCTGGTATTCTTGTCCAGCCGTCGTAAAACACTGTTCGCCCGCGGTCTGTTTCAGAATATTTTCGAGACGCTCATTGATTTCATTGAGAACGAAGTCATACGGGATGGCATAGGGCAACGAAACGGGCCGTGGGCGCCGTTTCTAATTACGTTATTCTTTTTTATACTCATCAGTAATCTTCTGGGGCTTTTGCCGATTCCGGCCACTGAGCCGGTAACAGCCAACATCAACGTTACGGCTGCACTGGCGCTTGCCGTGTTCGGCTTTACAATTGCTATTGATATCAGTAAGCACGGTTTTATAGGTTTTGCCAAAAAATTCATGCCTTCGGGCATTCCATGGTGGTTGGCAATTCTGATTGTGCCGATCGAGCTGGTTACATGGCTGGCGAGACCTTTTTCATTGGCAATTCGTTTATGCGCAAACATGCTGGCCGGTCATACTGTGATACTTGTGTTCATTGGAATGACCGTTGGAGCCGCAGTGGTTCTAAAACCCCTGCCCCTTATCGGGGCGGTAGCCATGAGCGTGTTTGAGTTGTTTGTTTGTTTCATTCAAGCATTTATCTTCACAATGTTGGCCGGATTGTATATTAGAGATGCGCTGGAAAATACTCATTAGGGGTTTCTTTGGAACAGCTATAAAATGAGCGGGAGATACGAAAATGGAATCTGAAGCATATGCGTGGCTCAGCGCTGGTCTGGGCATTGGACTAGCCGCCCTCGGCACGGGCATCGGTATAGGTATAGTGGCCGCAAAAAGCGTCGAGGCGGTGGCAAGACAGCCTGAAGAGCGTGGGACTATACAAAAACTTATGTTGATAGGAGCCGCCTTCATCGAAGCGCTCTGTCTTTATGCCTTGTTGGTAGCGTTCCAACTTGTTCGTAAAGGCGAAGCCAAACCTGACATGACGACAACCGATGCCGATATAGTTATTTCTGAAAAAGATGTGCAAGATCAGTAGGAGTTTGTTGTGGAACTAAGTCCTGATATCGGGCTTGCAGTCTGGACGCTGCTGACTTTCCTTTTATTGATCGCGTTCCTTTCACGCTTCGCTTTGAAACCTTTGCGGAAAGTGCTCGAAACCCGCGAAGCGATGATTCGCGAATCGCTGGAAAAATCCGAAGAAGCCAGAAAAGAAGCGGAACGACTCCTGGCAGACGGCGGAGAA
>JAFGTH010000195.1 GCA_016934225.1 Lentisphaerota bacterium
AGAAGGTCCCAAGGGTTTGGCTGTTCGCCAATTAAAGTGGTACGCGAGCTGGGTTCAGAACGTCGTAAGACAGTTCGGTCCTTATCCTCTGTGGGCGTAGGAAATTTGAGGAGAACATTCCCTAGTACGAGAGGACCGGGAATGACGTACCTCTGGTGTTCCTGCTGTCGCGCCAGCGGCATCGCAGGGTAGCTATGTACGGAAAGGATAAGCGCTGAAAGCATCTAAGCGCCAAGCCTCCTCCAAGACTAGATTTCCCTTCTCTGTCGAAAGACAGAGACTCAAGGCCGGTCGAAGACTACGACCTTGATAGGCTGGGTGTGTAAGTTCAGTGATGAATTAAGCTTACCAGTACTAATCGGCCGTGAGGCTTGATCTTTTTTTCGTCATAACCTAATGGGTTTGACGAAAGAATGGCTCTCGGAAAGTTGCTTGCCCCGATCTCTATGTTGGAAAGCGTGAAATAAGGAGTGACGATTGAAATTTGAGTTTTGATTATTTCCGTTTTCAATCATTTTTCCCCGGTGACCATAGCGAGGAGGTAACACCCGTTCCCATTCCGAACACGGCCGTTAAGGGCCTCAGCGGCGATGGTACTGCGACAGTCGGTCGTGGGAGAGTAGCGCGTTGCCGGGACTTTATTTAGAGGACGTTCCTTGATCCGTCAGGGGACGTCCTTCTTTTTGTTGGTTTAAATCTGATTCTATTATTTTATAACAATCCGGGCAGATTCCGTGACTGAAGGACACAAGTGTATTTTTTTCCAGGTAGTGGTCCATGTCCTGCCATAGATCCTGATTAATGCGAATTTTCTTGCACCTTGAGCAAACCATTAAGAGGCCGCCTATTACATGTTGTTGTTGGATGTATGTGTGTCCAACGGTAATAATTGCGCAAAGAATTATCGCGGCCGACAATATGCTGGCGCGGAATATATTTACTGATTCGCGCGCTGTAGCAAAAAACAGTTGTGGGAAGTCCAACACTTCGCTTGCCCATATCAGGCACAAAAGCAATCCGAATGCTATAAATTGCCACACAGCGACATATGCAAAAGCGTCTTTCTCGAGCGTGTTCACATTTCTTTTTCTTAGTATCATTGTTGATTCCCTTTCCATCTGATTTTGAATGGACTTATCGCCAGTTTAATGAGTGCCAGATTGCCTCGCAAAAAGCGACCCAGATATGTGCGCCAATTAATTGAGGTTTCACATGTGGAGTAAGCATATGCCAGAACTTGTTTTGGAGGAAAGAGAATTTGGCGGATCAGGCGGCATTGCGCGGAAAGTGGTGATGTATCGGCTAGATATGCAAGAACTGATATATTTTGCCCCCGACGGCCTGAATGAACAAGACGACGGAACAGGCGGTTCGGACGCTTGTTGATTGCAGGGGTTATTGTTTGCATCACATCGGCAGGTATTTTCATGCCTAATTGATTGCGCATTATCAGGAGTGCATAATATACAGGCATCCTGAGGCCAAATTCGATTGCATCCCGCAGAAGACTGTCCCAATCAATTACGTCTGATTCATGACTGAGAACTTCGGCAATATCTCGAACAAGAATCAGTCTGTCATATGAATGTTTCATGGCGTGAGCGGCAAGATGGAGAATCAGGTGTTCCGGGCTCAATATTCGCCATTGATTGCCTGTCCTCCATGAAGAATTCCAGATTGTTTGCATGTTTATCATTTCGACTTTGTTGTTTGGAAGCATCGAATTGACCAGGTGCCAATGCAAATGTACTGCAGGTTGTTCCGGAGCGATTGAATTCAGAGATATACTGTTAAGGTATTGGGAGATGGCAGGCTTATCGGCAAAACTTCTGTTTCCGCAGGGAACATAGCCCAATGTGTCAAGTTTCTGAATGGCATTTCGAACGTCTGATGGATGAACCAGAATATCTATGTCGGAAAACCGTCTGAGCCCGGGAGATTGATACACACTGCTTGCCAGATAGGCGCCTTTCAGGAGAATAAACTCGGTTCCCGACATGGCCGCATCAATTGCGTTTAATCTGGCGAGGTAAATAGTATTCCTCGCAAGCGTATTCATATAAGTGTTTTTCAGGGTTCTGACTGGGCCTGTTTCGGGCTCTGGATTGAGCATAGACGCGCGGTTGAAGTAAATTAGCTCGCCGAGTCCTTCCCGGCATGCAGATGCGACAAAACTATCCGTAAATTGGTCAATACTGACAGTACATGTCATGTGGGAGGGAAGGGCGAATGAAGAAAGCAGTAATGAGTTGTCGTGGTTAATCCTGGTTTGTGGAGGGACGGCAATTGTTCGTTTGTTCCTGCCTGTCATGGTGCATTTGCCGAGAATGCTTTCGATGAAGATTTCCTCGTCAACATGAGTGTTTCGATCGCCGGCAGTTACGGCGACGACACGATTACCCGATGATCGAATGGATATTAGACGGTGTACAATCCAATCGTTGTCCATATTGCATAGAACAACATCGCCCTCTGCCGTTTTTGCAACCGGCATCGGCATAACGGTAACTTGGTCGCCCGAACGAATAGCAGGAGACATACTGTTTGTAGCCAAGGTTAGCGTGACCGATTTTCCGGCGCTCAGCAGAGATTGAAGCGCTTGTTTCGATTCCGTTTCAACCTGCTTGAAGTGCATGTTGATATGGCATTGCCTAGAAGCGGGTTTTGGCGCAGCCGCTTTGACCCTCGATCATGCATTGGCGGTTCTGTACCCAAGATGAATCGCATGCAGCTGCAAGCACTTCGACTTTATCGCGATACAGGATCGCAGGTTTTACATATTTCTTCTTAATCATTTCGAACCTTTATCATATTCGTTTGCAACGGAATATATTGCCGCTGCAACCATACAAGCTGATGGCGATTTTGCGGTTAATTTTCCGCATTCCGCCAGAGCTACACCAGGGCAACGCGTACAATACTTTGCATATTTACACCCACGACATTGCTCAAGATCATAATACCGCAAGGATCTTATTTCGTCAAGTGCCGGGGATTCCCATATTTCATTGATTGTATTATTGCGTATATTACCTACCGGTTTTCGAATTGCCAAGCACGGCAATACGTTGCCCGTTGGCGTGATGCAAAGCGTATTTGAACCGGCGCCGCAGAGTGGGGCGGATCCGCACGGCGCTTCCGGGACGCTTTGATCCGGGTTCCGGCGCGCTGCGATAAATTGCTCGATCATTTTTTGAGAAAGTCCATATTTTTCCATAGGCCTCGAACCGTTGTCGGCAGGGACAAGCACGAAATCAAAAACATGGCTGGCCCCGATGTTGACTGCAAATTGAGAAATGCTTTCAAATTGATCAATATTGTATGTCATCAAGATTGTTTTGACCTTGACATTAAGGCCCTTTTCAGCGCAGGCAGTCAATGCCGTCATGGTTTTTGCGCATGAACCAGGTTTTTGAGTAATTGCATCGTGAACGGTATGATCTGTGGCGTAAAGGCTCATTTCAACGCTGAGCAATTCAATGTCGGCGAGTTGATTGATCATTTCATTTGTCAGGAGTGTTCCATTTGTAAAGGCATGGATTGCGAAACCGAGTTGCCTGGCGTATTTCAACAGAGCAAGCGTATCATTCCGGCAGAATATTTCGCCGCCGGTGAATGTCAGAAACAGGCATCCCATATCATGCAGATGATGAAGTACGTTACGGATTTCATCAGTTGTCATTTCATTGGGTAGTGATCTGTCGGTGGCATAGCAATGGATACATGACAGGTTGCAGCGGTAAGTCAGCTCAATATGTGCTGAAAGAGGTATCCTTTTGTCGAATGTTTTTTGCAGTATTTTTTGGTACGCGGTGGGCATGGGCAATTGCGACTTGTCGGTAAGTATCATTGTGAAATTACAACGACCAGATTTTTTTCGAGTAAGTCCTGAAGAAATTCCAAAGAGTCCGCCAGAGCATCCTGGTAAGAAATGTCAAATTCTTCCGACAAGCGCTGTACGATATCGGAAACAGGACGAATACCGTCAAGCATCTTCCAGATGGTTGTACCCGTGATGCTGGTGACTGTAACCATTCCTTCTTTTGGTTGAACGATAACCTCCTCGTTGTCAATTGTTCGAGAAACGGCATTTGACGATCGCGACAGAATGGTTTCGGAACTTATCATCATATTGCTTTATATACTTTTATATCAGTGACGTCCAGCGATATGGCGGTCGGTGAAACGTGCTAATTTTGTTTCGATGTAATGCCATGCGGATGTCCTGTTCACGAAATGAAAATTATAACACGGAACATAATGCGTCAGCGCGCCGAGGCTCTCAAGCGTTTTGGTGGTTTTATTAATTGTTGGTGACATGCCTGAGAATGCGAAGAGTCTGGAGGCTGCTGATGCATTATTTAGTCGAATCAGTCGGTTATGGGAATCCTGTTGCAGAAGGAAAATTGCAGCAATTTTTCGTGTAGAGTGTTTAATGTCGCCATTGTTATCGGTGCAGGTCATAACGGTTTTTTGCAGAGTGCCGGGCAATCCCCAAGCATAGAAACTGGTTCCCGATTTTCGAACGGCAATCAGATCGTCGCTCAAAACCGCCGCATTTTCGGCCAATGACGCTATAGTGGATTTTCCGGCGCCGGACTTGCCTGCAAACACGAGCGTTGTATTGGCATGAACAATACCGGCCGCGTGGAGAACGATGCCGCCGTTAATTTCAATCAAAATGCGGTAGATCTGACGAAGGCAATTGGCCAGAGTTACCGAAGGTCGCTTTTTGTTGATATACACAGATCCGATTTGCTTGTCCGGATTGAACCAGCCTGAGTACTCACCGTATCCGTTCAATTTCAGTACTTTGCCTTCTGAAGGCGGTCGAATGGCGTTATGTTTTAATGACACCTCGATACTTGATTCTGCTGTCCGATTAGATCTGGAAAGCACTGATTGAAGGCACGGTGCTACTGAGTGACAGAGTTTATTGTCATCAAAACGCAATATCAGCGGGACATCTGCTATGTTAATAACAAGTGTATGCATGATCGTTTCGAGTTGTTGTAAAGCAGGGTAATCAATCTCGTGTTTGTGTGTAGTAAGCCAAATTATCTTTCGACGGCAGGATTATGTGCGGACATTGACGTTACTTTTAGTTATCTCGTACTCTTATTCTGTAAAAAGACCCAGGTATCGTGAGATTATTGGTGAACGTCATAATTTCGCCGTTACCTTGTTTTTCATACAGATTTGTCCAAGCGTTAGGATTAAGCAGGTCTGTTGAGGATTGCAGGGTATAGACTCGGCCAGTTCTTGTATCACAATTCATGCTAACGAAATCCGGAGCGGTTCTGTTAAATTGCAGTATCTTCAGTGCGTCCTTGCTGTTGTCCGGATCTGTTCCGGCGATGATTTCATGTCCGTCATATATTCCATCGCCAT
>JAFGTH010000196.1 GCA_016934225.1 Lentisphaerota bacterium
AAAACAGAAGATTTTCTAACATTACTGAAGCCTTTTAACGTATTAAATATATCACGGTCAGGCGCGATTGCAATTGCAGGCGGCGAATAAAAAACAATAAACAAAAGAACACGAATAGAATATACTTTGCAACAAACGGATCTCGGAGCTTAAGCGTGAATACAAGAAAAAATAAAAATAGGATCATTATTTTCGATACAACACTGCGGGATGGCGAACAATCTCCGGGCGCAAGCCTGAACCATCGCGAGAAACTGGAGATCGCTCAACAACTGGCAAGACTGGGAGTAGACGTAATCGAGGCCGGTTTCCCTATTGCGTCTCCAGGTGATTTTGAAGCGGTACATGCAGTGGCGGAAACGGTTAAAGGCCCCATTATAGCAGGTCTGGCCCGCTGTACTGAGGCTGATATTGCTCGTTGCGCAGAGGCAGTGGCTCCTGCAAAAAGGCCGCGAATACACACCTTTCTGGCCACTTCTGCAATTCACCGGAAATACAAGCTCAGGAAAGCACGATCAGAAATACTCAAACAAGCCGTTGCGTCCATAAAGTATGCGAAGAAATTCTGCAAGGACGTTCAATTCAGTCCGGAAGACGCGTCGCGAACAGAGCCGGATTTTCTGGCCGAAATCGTAAAAGCCGCTATAGATGCCGGAGCAACAACCATCAACATACCTGATACGGTTGGTTACGCCATTCCGAGTGAATTCGGAACGCTGATTGCAACGCTGTTCGAACGAGTATCAAACATCGGCGATGCAATCATTAATGTGCATTGTCACAATGATCTTGGACTGGCAGTCGCAAACTCGCTGGCCGCAATTCAAAACGGCGCAAGAGGCGTCGAATGCACCATAAACGGTCTTGGAGAAAGAGCGGGAAACGCGGCTTTGGAAGAAATTGTCATGGCAATAAGAACCAGGCCAGATCTGTTTGGAGGCGTCACAACCAATATCCAAACCAAACAAATCAGCAAAACGAGCAAAATGGTAAGCCGATTGACAGGCATGCCCGTGCAACGCAACAAGGCGATAGTCGGCGCAAACGCGTTTGCTCATGAAGCTGGTGTGCATCAAGACGGTTTGCTCAAGGAACGTTCAACGTATGAAATCATGCGGCCGGAAGATATCGGCATAGACAGCGCAGAGCTTGTCTTGGGCAAGCATTCAGGGCGCCATGCGTTCGCACATCAACTCACCAAGCTTGGAATATCTCTGAAAACCGATGAGATAGAACATGCTTATCAACGATTTATCAAATTGGCCGACAAGAAAAAACATGTTTATGACGACGATCTGATGCTGATCGCCAAAGAAGAAATGTCGGAACCCTCACATGTTTATTTGCTGCACTATCTTCACGTCTCGACAGGCACTAATGCGGTGCCGACAGCCACCGTGAAAATCAAGAAGAACAAAGAAGTCATACAGGACGCAGCATGCGGAGACGGTCCCGTTGATGCAGCTCTGAAAACAATAGACAGAATAACCGGAATAGAAGGCAGATTGCTCGACTATTCGTTGCAAGCTGTCACAATCGGGAAAGACGCCATGGGCGAGGTCAGCATGCGTGTCGCGTTCGGCAAAGAAATAGTCAGCGCCAAGGCTGCCAGCACGGATATTATCGAGGCCAGCGCCAGAGCATATCTGTCCTGCGTAAACAGACTCATGTCTTCAAAAAAATTCACGAATCTTCGCAAGCCTGTTAAGAAGAAAAAAGTGAAATGAAACTAAGCGGGCATACGATACCTTTTGCGGTGTTCGGTCATCCAATAAAACACACGTTGTCGCCGGTAATGCACAATGCGTCCATCGCGGCACTCGACATGGACGCAATCTACCTTGCGTTCGATGTGCATCCCGACCGATTAATGGAAACACTTCCCGCGGCGGCCGCTATGGGATTCGGAGGTATAAATCTTACCGTGCCGCTGAAGGAAGTAGCTTTTCGCGGTATAAATGATCTGGCCGAATCAGCCAAAAGACTCGGCGCCGTGAATACCGTCGAATTCCTGGAAAACGGATTGATGAAAGGACATAATACCGACGGCTACGGGTTTGTCACCGCCATTAAAGAGGCATTCCAAAGATCAGTAAAGGGGCTGTCCGTGTTCATTCTCGGCGCCGGCGGCGCCGGCAGAGCTATTGCGATAACCTGCGCCTGTGAAGGAGCCGGATCCATTATAGTGACAGATACGAAAACCGACCGTTCGCAACAAGTGGCGAAAGAAATCAATAAAATGGTTCCGGGTATTTTAATCCAGACATGTCCGCCCGTCGCAAATGATTGGATTCGTTGTGCAGCCGGTTCGGACATGATCGTCCAAGCCACTCCAACAGGTATGAAACGTGACGACGAATCGCTGCTTCCCTCGACCGCGTTTTACAAAGGACAAATGGTTTTCGACTTGGTTTACATGTACCCCGAAACAAAATTGATGGCCGTCGCACACAGCGCTGGCGCCAAGACTGTTAACGGATTGGGCATGCTATTGCATCAGGGCGCCAAGGCCTTTAACATATGGACAGGAAAACAGCCGGCCGTTGAAGTGATGCGCAAGGCGCTCGAAAACGAAGTTTACAAGAAATAAGGGATGAGGACACGATTTTGGAAGATCTATTATTTGTGCTGATTCCCTGGAAACCGTTTTTCACGATTCTGTCGTTTGCGTGGGGCGCAAGTATCGGCAGCTTTCTGAACGTATGCATATACCGAATACCCAGGGAATTATCCACTGTAACGCCACGCTCGTATTGTCCGCATTGCAAGCATCAGATTGCATGGTATTACAATATCCCGCTGTTCTCATTCCTGTTCCTGCGCACCAAGTGCGCGTACTGCGGTGGTCGCATCTCGTTCAGGTATTTTCTCGTCGAACTCCTGGTGGCCATATTCTTTCTGCTCGCTTGGCTTAAATTCGACGTCGCCCTCGGACACCGACCGCTTGCTCTGTCGCCAATTGCGGATTGGCGACTCACTCCAATTTATTGGCTGATTATCTCCGGATTGGTGCTGGGCGCGTTTGTTGATTTCGAGCATCTCATTATTCCAGACAGAGTTACTCTGGGCGGTATAGCCGCAGGACTGGCGCTGAGTACGCTCGTTCCATCTCTCCAAGGGCAGGAACGCATATTGCAGGGCTTCCTGAGATCCGCAATCGGAGCGGCCGTTGGTTGGGGGCTGCTGTGGGGCGTGGCTGTGTTCGGCAAATTCCTGTTTCGTAAGGATGCGATGGGATTTGGCGATGTAAAACTTCTGAGCGCAATCGGCGCAATGCTCGGATGGCAAGCCGTTTTGTTCACCTTGGTCGTCTCATCCTTTGTCGGCTCCCTAGTCGGAATAGCGCTGGTGGCAAGCGGCAAAAAGGAAATGCAGAGCCGCATCCCGTTCGGTCCGTATCTGTCGTTTGCCGCAATTTTGTGGATATTCTGGGGACCGAGCATCTGGCTGGCATATCTGAACTGGATGCTACCCGAAATACCGTATTGATAACCTTTCGTACCGGCTACTTTTACCCTTTGACACGGCCGGGAAAGAAAGCCTCACACGCTTCTTCCGCGGTTTTGACCGTCGGCCACCTTGTACTTTTAATTTTATTATCATATAAGAAACGCCAACCAGATAGGAACCGTTATTATAGCTGTTACGGTTGTAACCACAGTGGCCTCAGCGGCAAAGTCCGGGTCCCCACCATATCGCCGTGTCATTATTATTGAGCTGACGGATGTCGGCATAACCGCCACGACAAATCCGATGTTCTTTACATCCTGCGGCAAAGGTAATAACACAAGAATCCCGACAGTAACAGCCGGAAGCGCCAACAGACGAATTACGGTAAGATACGAAACCAACGCTTTGTGTTTAATCACAGGGAACGGATACAGCCCCGCGCCTACCAAAATGAGTATAAGCGGCACAGCAGCAGCGCCAATAGAACCAAAGATGTTCATTATAACCCCAGGAATATGCGTGCTCCACCCGGCAGCCGATATGATCAACGCACCAACTATTGCGAACATTGACGGACTTAATATGTTTTTTACCGCATTGCCCATACTGCCGATCTCGAGCAACGCCACACCAATCGTCCAATATCCGACTGTCGAGCCCAGATTAAAAAGAAACAGATTCGCCAACGCCTTGGCACCCCACAGATTCTGAATAATAATTATGGGCAGAAAACCATAATTGTTAATCGCGCAGAAATGATGAAAAGTGCTCAATACTTCAGGCGTATGATTCTTTCCGATACCGAGCCTAAACACTATTCCGGTAACCGCGCCCAAGCCTATACAGCCAAACCCGACAATCGGTAATGTCCATAATTCTCCCAATCTCTCCGACTCAAAGCCATCAACAATGGAATGAAACATCAGCGCCGGTATAAGGAAGTCTATGACAAACCGGCTCCAACGATTCAATTCGTCTTCTCGAAGATAATCCAGACGACGCGCTATCCATCCGATGACGAACATTCCAAACACTTGCGCTATAGCAAAAATAATGATCAAAGCCATACCGTGATTACTCCAACATGTTTTGCGGCCTTTTAATTGGATCGTAACAGATATTTCGCCCGGTGGCACAAATAGATCAGTCTCGACCAAATTCCCGAACGGCAGCCAATGCCGCCTCCGCCCCCTTTTTCAGGCAAAGCGCATCTGAGCCGACTGATATAAGATTAAACCCCAATTCAGCCGCTTGTTTCATTGTTGCGAGGGATGATCCGACGTCATACATGGCAAGCTTGCCCTGATCGCGACTCGCCCATGCTACTCGCTCGGCAATTTTCAAGAGCTTGCCCTTGGCCAGCGAGTCGGATAATTGCTCGTCAATACGAAGCTTCAATTCATCTGGCACCAACATCAGACCATCCACGCCCTTAATAGCCGCTATTGCCTCACAGTTACTTACAGCCTTTCTGCTTTCCATTTGTAAAATCAAAATCCGTTCTTTGTTTGCCTTTTCAATTAAGTCGCGCGTATGATGGTCTCCGCCACCATAAGGCCTGTCGATTGGCGAAGATTTCGCAGCCTTCACAACCTGCTCAGCTTCTTTCGCCGATTCAATTTGAGCAACTATCACACCTCCCGGATCGGCATTGAGCGCTAATGAGATCTGCTCAGGCTCATTTGGCAGCCTGCATAACGATGTGACACCCAGTGAATCGCATGCTCTGATCATATCGGACAGGCGATTCGGCGCAATGGCACCGTGTTGCATGTCTATCCGGACAAAATCCAAATCGGATCCTATTATCGCAATAACAGCCGGATCGTGAAATCGCAAATTCAACCCGAATGCCGGCTTGCCGGCAGACAGTTTTTTCTGCATTCGTTCCTGAATCATTTTCCACACGCTCCTTCTGCAAGAACAGTCCGCAAATATGCCCACATTCCTCTTTCATGGCAAGCATCTCTTAGGCCTTTGCGCAGTAATATCGTCACAATTACAATTATTGCAACCGTTTCGTCGCCACTTCACAAACCAAAATCAATTTGCTACGGTTTGGACTATTGAAAACAACCGGACATAAAGCTATTCTCGCTTCGGCAGGGTCCGGAAAGACCTTCCAGCTAGCTCATCGCTATATCCGCCTGCTTGCCGAAGACGACTCCATTACGCCCGATAGAATCTGCGCCATGACTTTTACGCGCAAAGCGGCCGGAGAAATTTTCGATTCAATCGCAAAATATCTCGGCGATGCCGCCGCCAATGAAGAATCCGCAAGAATCACTGCCGACAAACGCATTCATATGCCGCATCTCAAACAGAAACATTTTCTGCAAATTCTCCGACGTTTCATAGACGGCATGCACCGCGCCAGAATAGGAACCCTCGACAGCTTCATTGTAGGCATCGTTAAAGCATTTCCGCTCGAGTTGGGAATACCAATGAATTTCAATGTTGTGGAATCCGGAACCGCCCTCGCAAAAGACTTGCAACAAATGGTACTAAACCAGATGCTCAATCCCGGCGGTCAGAACAAATCACAGTCAGACAAATTCCTTCAGGCGTTCAGAAATGCCACGTATGGTCACGAAGAAAAGAACTTTGGGAAAATATTGGACGATTTCGTCAACGAAATGCGAAGATATTATCAACTCTGCCCGAACAAACAGAAATGGGGCAACGAAGACATTATCTGGCCGGGAACGGGTCGCCCATGGAAATTCCACAAGAACCATAACCCATCTTTAGCCACACGCACCGTTGTCGAATGGGCCGATACGTCGAGCCAATATGCCAAGGATGACAGAAATCTGTACACAATTATCAAGCAAATAGCTTTAGTATTGGCGGAATACGGATCAACAAGTTCTTGGGACGACGCCATGAAAGGACCGGTTTTCGAACGACTCCTTGATCATATTGACGAACTCGGCCGAAGAGATACGGCTATTCCCTATAACCGCAAAGATTACACGATACCGGCCGAAGTCGGCAAGGCAATGCTTCGCCTCATGCATTCATTTCTTGCGGTCGAGTACGATCGCATTCTCCGTAGAACACAAGGACTGTATGACCTGTTGGAGACTTACGAAAACACTTACAAAGAAATGTGTAAAAATTTCGGCGTTTTTAGTTTCACTGATCTTCAATATCTACTCGCTGGAGACGGAACATCGCAACATCAGGTTTTAAGCAGACTACAGAATCAAGAAGGTCGTCTTTACATAGATTATCGTATGGATTGCCGATTGGATCATTGGCTTCTCGACGAATTTCAAGACACAAGCGATTTGCAATGGGCGGTTTTTAATAATCTGGTCGCAGAAATAATCCAATCCCAACCATCCGACAGACGAAGTTTCTTCTATGTCGGCGACATCAAACAGTCCATCTACAGATGGAGAGGCGGCAATCACGAACTGTTCCATGATCTTCTTCAAAAGTATGGAAACGAGATCGAAATTGAATCCCTTAATTTAACGCAACGTTGCGCCACACCTGTTGTCAACACGCTGAACGCCGTTTTCGGCTCTCTGCCTGAAGACCTGCCGCCGGGCGTTGTTTCCAAGTGGAACACAGTCTGGCACAATCACGAAACCGCCGCACAGACACGCATCGGCTACACAGCCCTGCTTGAGGCAAATAACGCAAACAGCGACGAGGAAACCAATCGCTATTATCTGGTAGCAGATATATTGAACCACTTACAGCCTGTCCGCAGGAACATTGAAGTTGGAATTCTGGTGCGACAGAATAACGTCGGCCGAATGTTGGTAAATGTGCTCAGACAAAAGTGCCCGGGTATGAATTTCGTACATGAGGGCGAAGCGGCAATTACCGATAATGAAATAGCGCAAGTCATAACTTCCTTAGTCAAGATCGCGGCTCATCCCGGCAATAATTTCGCCTGGAAATACATCCAAATGAGTCCGATTGCCGATGTCCTGCACAATATGGGCATTTCGTTCGCAAATTTACCCTTGCTGTTACTTACGGAAATAACAACGGACGGATTTCTTGCGTTTGTAAAAAAATGGCGGCGGCGATTAACCGAACAGATTGACATCGGTTTATACGGCGAGGAATGCGCCATACGCCTTGAAACAGCCGCCGCGGAATTCGATCAAACCGGCTCACGAGACTGTAACGGTTTCATTAAATTCCTGGCCGACTACACAATCAGAGAACAACCGTCATCAAGTTCAGTGAGAGTAATGACCATTCATCAATCAAAAGGCCTGGAATTCGATGTGGTAATTCTGCCGGATCTCCAGTCTCGCAGCGGCGGGAATATGATTAAAGCACGATCTCCTGATATCGTATACGCCGGACGGGCTGCAAATCCGACATGGATACTGCGCATGCCCAAAACCGTGCTCGCGAAACATGATCCCGTGCTTGATGCGGAATTAATCAGAATTAATGAGGAGCATTGCTTCGATTCGTTATGCCTGCTATACGTCGCCATGACGCGCGCAAAATACGGTCTATACATGGTGATCTCCCCGGATGCCAAGTCGTCTAAAACCATTTATATGTCTTCTTTACTGAAAAATCAGCTTTGCGGCGATTCGAAAGCTGAACCAATAGACTCAATCTTAATCGCCGACAAAGAACACACACTCCTGTACGAATCCGACAAAAACATGAGGGATTGGCACAAGCATAAGCGGAAACAGGAAGCATCCGAATCGTCACCCGAGCCGAAGCTACCGGCTGATTACGGCGCGCGTCATGAAAGAAGCCCTGTTATACGTTACCGCAAACCATCGGAAGAAACAGAACATCTGAAATCGGCATCCATGTTGTTTCAAATAAGAAGCAGACAAATAACAGACTTCGGCTTGGCCATACATGAACTGTTTGAAGCTGTTGAATGGTCCGATAACGTTGATACCGAAGGTATCGTTAAAAATTGGCTGGTCTCTGCACCATCTTATGATCCCGACGTGATAAGAGATGTCGTTGCTCAATTCCGAAACTGTATGAAAGCCGAACCAGTCATTCAGGCATTATCAAGACCTGATGGTCATGCGCTGCTCTGGAGAGAGAAACAATTCGAAATAATGCTTAACGGCTCACTGTTGTCAGGCGCTTTTGACAGAGTCACGATATCAATTGACGCATCAAAGCGTTACACTCAGGCATTCATATTGGATTACAAAAGCAGTGTCGTTGAGAGCGAAGCCGCAATCAACAGAAAGGCAAATGATTATAAGCCGCAAATGGAGGCATATCGCACAGCTCTGGCGCATATTCTCAAAATCCCCGAATCAAGCGTTACGACAAAATTGCTCTTTACCCGCAAAGCCGTCGTCAGAAATATCCCCTTTTAAGACATGAAAACCGCGGCGCAATGCCGCGGTTTTCCTGTTTGCCGCCAGTCGGCCAGTAAGTCTGCGGGCTATCGAGGACCTTATCGGTCGCCGCCCTATTTTCCTCACCAACCTCAGGTCATCTTTAACTTTAAGCAATCGGCATGCCATTTAGTCAGTAATCGTCCGTTTTTTGTATAATTAACGTTTTATAAGGATTTTTACGCAAGCATTCACCGAGAATTTATATAATCGGTTCAATTTAGCCTGCGGCATGTGGCTCAAAACGTCACTGTCAGCCAATAAATTGGCCGGAAATAACACAGACTCTCCACTTGGATTCATTCTCACCCGCCAAAGCAGGAACCGCCCCCCTGCGAGTCATTTGCCATCTTCATGCATGTTTATACGATACATATAGAGGAAACATGGTTTCTTAAAGCACACTCTTAATTGGTATGTTCTTCGATGGAGAAATAAGTATAATGAAAAGTCGGTCAGGCGTTTGGGTCCTGTGCGTTGTAATCTAAAAGCAGGAATGTCATGCAATATCAAGCAATTGGAACAATTCACACGCCCTATACAGAGGCGACGGGTTCGCCTTATCAACCGGTCGAGACAGAGGAGCGCACGGACCGCTCCTTTTGCATTGAGTTAGACGAATTGTATATTGACGGGCTGGAACGTTTAGACTCGTTTGATTACTTGTATGTCTTGTACCATATCGATCGCGTGAAACCATCTCGGTGTTTGCGTGTGACGCCTTCATGGACTGGCGGAAAAATCACCGTGGGGGTGTTTGCCAGTCGTTCTCCGATACGGCCAAACCCAATCGGTCTAAGCGTGGTACGCATCTTCTCCATTGAAGCAAACCGTGTTTATACGTCACCGCTAGATGTCTTCGACGGCACACCCGTGCTTGATATAAAACCGTATATTAAAGATCTGGACACAAAGAATGAAGCGAATTACGGATGGATTGACGAATTACCGGACCGAGACCATTTGATTCTCCATATCAAAGGCATCCCGCACGGCTATTGAAGTGCTTGTAACAAACAGTTGGAAAGTTCTTTGATGCCAGGAGACAAACAAAACTGTATTTGCCAAACTATTCAACTGCCACACAAAGCCATTGCTCCACAACGTTTGATCCCACACGCATGCAATCATTCATGAAATATGTGGTCTAACAGGTTCGGCTTCCATTATTTGTCCGGGACGAATGTGATTTAGGCACATCAACAACCCATGTTTTCGATGCGCCGGGCAGATAATCCCCTTTTGAAGAACCGTCCAGAACATGTATTTGTTTGCTGCCTGGATATCTCCTGTGCAAGTCGGTGAGTTGATCCTGTAATATTATCACCCAGACCGATAGTCCTATAATTACCGCTCCCATCATCATGTAAATCGCGGACATATCAATCACCTCCGTCCTGTTCCTATCATCCTTGCCATTGACATATTGAAAAGCATACTTCAGGCCAATTAAGCTTGAATATGCTCACTCATTCGATGTCGGCACGGAAACCACAATAAATATCCGATGTTCTCATGCTTTGCCTTTAAAGAGTCTCGCCGGTAACGAAAACCGTTCACAAATAAAACAGGAAACGGATTCTCATGAATGAGAATCAATCATTGCTTAACAAGCAATATGCGATGAATAACAATAAAATACTGCGAATTGACTATCCAATTGCCGGTTTAAACAAGGCGCTTTCGGCTAACAAATATATGCGGGATGGTTTAATCCTGCGGTACGGTTTTAAAACGATAATAGTCGTCCATGTGTTTAAA
>JAFGTH010000197.1 GCA_016934225.1 Lentisphaerota bacterium
GGCCGCCATTTGCGCCGGAGCAATGATGCTTGACACGCTGGGCGAGACGGAAGCTGCATCTTCGATAGAAACCACAGTAATGAATGTGACGCACACAAAACTCAAAAGTCTTGCTGCCGGTAAAATGGGATTTACGACGACAGAGGTTGGCGACATGGTCGCCTCGACTCTCAAATAGGAAGAACGAATTGAAAAAGTACAAAATTGGAATAGTCGGTATCGGTACTGTCGGAACGGAAATGGTTCGGGTGTTAAAGCAGCGCGATTTTCCGGCGGAAGAAATCAGAATTCTCGCGCGTTCCAGTCGCGAGGAGGCGATAGACGGTAAGACATATCATGTTGTGGAGACTTCCGCCGAGGCTTTCGACGGTTTGGATTTTGCTTTTTTTGCGGGAACCGAAGGAGCAAAAGGCGCATCGCAAGTTCACGGTTGGGAAGCGGTGAAACGGGGAGTTGTTGTAATAGACAACGGCGACGATTTTCGAATGGATCCGCGTGTGCCGCTGGTGATTCCCGAGGTAAATCCGGAAGCTCTAGGGCGGCATAACGGTTTCATTGCCAATCCCAATTGCAGCACAATTATTGCGTTGATGGCGCTTGCGCCTTTACATAGAAAATTTCGTGTGCGGAGATTTGTGGTGTCCACGTACCAGTCTGTGTCGGGCACCGGACGTTCGGCGTTGGCCGAGCTGGATGCCCAGACGAAAGAATATGTTGCCGGCAAGACGCCGGTGGCCAAAGTGTATCCGCACCAGATTGCGTTCAATGTAATTCCTCAGATAGGCGGTCAGAAGAGCTCAATGCCGGGTTATACGAGCGAGGAAGCAAAAATGTTATTTGAGACTCGAAAGATCCTGGCGGATGAAAAAATCCGAGTTTCGGCGACTTGTGTGCGTGTGCCGGTTTTCTATGGGCATGCGGAAGCGTTGAACATTGAATTTGAGCGTCGTGTCAGTCCGGAAGAGGCCAGGGAGGTTCTTTCAAAGGCAGCCGGTGTGCGGGTAACGGACAATGTGGAAGCGGGGAAGTACCCGTTACCCATTGCCGCTGCCGGAACAGATGATGTCCTTGTCGGTCGGATTCGGGCAGATTTGAGTGTAGAGAACGGGCTGGCGCTCTTTGTGGCAGGCGACAACATCAGAAAAGGCGCAGCGCTGAATGCGATTCAAATTGCTGAAGCGTTAACGGTGAAAACCGCCTGAATCAACCTCTGGTGAAGAATTGCATGCATCTTCTCTTTTCCGGGACCGCTCACCGCGTCGGTATCAGTATAACGGCTCTGATATCATTATTGCAGTTACCCTGCTGTTTTATCCGAACAGAGAAGAAAAGGTTCTGGTATCGCCACGGGGTGGTTGTTTATAATTCGATTCATGTCGGGAGTAATTAAAACACCGGACACATTGGAGAAGCTATCGGTTCTGTCAAAAGACGCACAGTATGATCTGGCATGCGCGTGCGGCACGAATGAAGCCGATCGTCGTCGTCGTTCAAACGATGATAAGTGGTTATATCCGGTTACGCTGCCGAACGGCGGCAGTTCGGTTTTGTTCAGAACACTTATCTCCAATGTTTGCGTCAACGATTGCCGATATTGCCCTTTGAGGAACGGTCAGGATTGCCGCCGCGTTACACTGAATGCCGAAGAAGTGGTTAGCGCGTTTTTAAATTATCTGAAGAAAGGCAAAGTCTTCGGGCTCTTTTTGAGCAGTGGTGTCATTGGCACGCCGGATAACACAATGAGCAGATTGATTTCCATTGCGGAGATTCTGCGAAAGAAAGAGCATTTTCACGGTTACATACACTTAAAGATAATCCCCGGAGCTTCGGATGCCGCCGTGGAGCAAGCCGTAAGTTTGTCCAGCGCGGTCTCGCTCAATATAGAAAGCGCTGGAGAGAGTCATTTTCAGCGTCTTTCACAAACCAAAGATTATATGAAGGACATTATTCATCCGCTGAAATTTATCAGTCATCTTACGGGGAAAGAAAGACGTTATCATCGCGTTAAACAAACTACGCAATTTATTGTCGGAGCGTCGGACGAAACGGACAGCGAATTGGTAAGATATATGGGCGGACTTTACCGCAAACTGGATCTGAGTCGAATTTATTTCAGTGCGTATCAGCGGGGGCTCGGCGAGTCGGATATTCCCGGCGAAAAGATGGGCGGCTCGAATCATGAATTGCTGATGCGCGAACACCGGCTCTATCAGGCTGATTGGTTGATACGCAAATATGGGTTTAGTGCCGATGAAATCCCGTTTGAAACGAATGGCAATCTCTCTTTGAACATGGATCCAAAAGAGCATTGGGCGGCTTTGCATCCTGAGCAATATCCGGTAGACGTCAATC
Source organism: Lentisphaerota bacterium (assembly GCA_016934225.1). Taxonomy (GTDB): domain Bacteria; phylum Verrucomicrobiota; class Kiritimatiellia; order UBA8416; family JAFGTH01; genus JAFGTH01. Next base: position 2,353 of record JAFGTH010000197.1, read on the forward strand.
AGGCCGACCGCAAAGACCTGTTGCGCGTACCCGGGTTGGGGCCAACGACTGTTGTTCGTATTCTCAGAGAACGCGCTTCAGGCAGCCGTTTTCATTCCGTTCGTGATTTTGGACCTCCGCACGCTCGCCTCACCAAAGCGGAGCGGTACTTGAAATTTTCATAATCAAAAGGATTTATTTGGGCCGACTCGATCAAGATTAGTATTGATCGAATCCAGGGATTGCCGGGCTGCCTTCCCAATTCTCGGGGTGATTCCACGGGATATCGGACTCGTTTGTCGTGGCGCATCCGCAAATAAGCACGAAGAACGCCACAATGCCGATTAGAACTATTACGACTCGCTGCATTAAGAGCCTATCAGAAAAAGACCTGGTCGCCCTCCTTTGGGGGCGTCTGTTGCCAATTCAGAAGTATATCGGCAACGGCGAGGTCGTCGTCATGCCTTATCTGGCGTAATCGGACTTTAGTAACGAACTGTTCGTTGTCGCCTCGTTTCAGAAGAAGGTCTATTTGTGGCAATTCGCGATCATGTTCCGGGCCAAGCAACTGGCTGATGAATTTGTCGCTTAATTCCATTACGACAAAATTCCATTCTGAGTTTGCGGCTACGACAATTCCTTTGACGCCGGGCTCTATATGCTCTTTAAGTTGTTCGTGTCCTCCGCTATTAGGATCCTCGCGTTTCGCCGTCAGCATCTCAATCTGTTTCTTAAATTCCTGAACCTGCACTTCCAATTCACCGATCGTTTCGTCCTTAATTGCTATATCCCGCTGGAGATCGTTGATTTTGTCCTCCAGGTTTCGAATTTGAGTTTCAAGTTCTGCAATGTTTTCTTCGAGCGTTCGGATCTTCTCATTAAGCCGGGCGATTTCAGCTTCAAGTTCGGCTATTTTCTTTAATGAGATTCGATGCTCGCGTTTTTTCTGGTTGAGTTCCGTTATAGTATTAACCAGTTCTATGCGGATCGTAGCGAGTTGCTCGCGCGTAGCATTCAGAAGGTCGTATTGTTCGCCCGATCTTGTTATGAGTTCGTCAAGCAGATTCTGCATAGTGCCGGCGCCGGAAGTAAGTTTATTTCGCATGACGGGATCGCGAGCGATCCGCTGAGTGATGGGGTCAATTTTGTAGTACGTCATAAGTTCGACCTGGCGATCTTTTAGAGTGAAAGTGGGTTGGTCGAGAATCTCGAGTTGAGGGTTATATGTATTCCAAAAAGTGGATCGTTCGGGTTCCTCGAGTATCTCGGCGGTGCATGGTGAAACATCTTTAGCCGGGTATTCGGGTTTTGTTTCAAGGATGGAATCTTCCTTCTCAATGGTAGTGCCTAGTTGCATAATCGCTGTTTCCAGCTTTTGTGTGCGCCCTTTGAGCAATTCCCGCTTGGCGAACAGCATGCAGCCGAAAACGAGCGCGATTACGCTCAGCACTAAGAAGATAATTACGAGAACTCTGAGTAATTTGCCCATCATCTCTTTCCTGACATGTGTACCCTAGACAAAACCGGCAGGTGGTGCAACCAGATTTTTGGTAAAGCGGAGAAGCGCAAATGTAATATAGATTCTGTCATCTCGAAGAATATTGACAAAACTCGACATTGCCGACGCTCTTATAAGAAGGCGAATACATTTATCTATATAATAGCGGATGGGTGTAAAACGGACTATCTGCAAGCAGGATGGTTCATGGCTACATCCGTCTTAACCGCGCTTTTCGAAATCATGTATTGCCTGAATCAGGCGGGCTTAAAGGGTGCTTGTCGCGTTGCAATTCTGTTCCGGCTTCGAGCCCGCGTGTTAATCCGTCAATCTGTTCGACTTTGGCTTCCATTTTGCCGAAGCGTTTTTGTGCTTCGGCAAACTTTTTGACGCAGTTATCCAGATGTTGGCCAACGAGGCGAAATGACTCGGAAAATGTTTCGAATTCCTTATGTAAACGAGATAAATTATCGAGAATATCACGTGATTTTTCTTCAACACGCATGCCTTTTAATCCCAGAATAATGGTTTGGAGATAGGCATAAAAGCTGTTTGGCGACACCGGTATGACGCGCTTATTCAAGGCGTAATTAAAAAGAGCCATTTCGCCATCAAATTCATCATCCTTTATGATTGTTTCATAATAGACATTTTCAGCCGGGATATACATCAAGGCGAAATCGAATGTGTTCTCGTCCGTTCTGATGTATTTTGACGCAATGTTGTCAATATGATTTTTGATGTCTTTAAGGAACGCACGTCTTGCGGATTTGCGCTGCTCGTCCGATTCCGAGGTCAGAATACGTCTGAAGTTCTCCAGCGGAAATTTTGCGTCTATAGAAACGAGTCCGGAACGCAGAGCCACGACAGCATCAACAGTTTCTCCGCCTTTAAACTGATACTGCAAATGGTAATGAGAAGATGGGAGAATTTGGGCGAGAAGGTCGGCGAGAAACAATTCTCCCAGGCCGCCCCGGAGTTTTGGCGGCCGTAGAATATCCTCCAATTTCAGGATTTCCTTGCCGACATCAAGCATCTGTCGCGACGAACGCTCCAATTGGCCGAGTTGCTGACGAACATCGCCGACGAGTTTCGAAGTGGTGTCCAATCCGGTTCCTATGGCCTTGCTGTTATCAGTCATGCTACCGGAGACGCGATCGCTCAATGTTCTAATGGAATCGGCCAAAGTCTTTCTGAATTCCTCGACTTGTTGAGTCATCTGTCTGGAGTTCGACGCGATCTGGTTTTGCAGGAGCGAGAGCGCCAAACCATTGTCGGCTTGGCCGCGGTGCCGCAGAGAGTACACCACATACAATGCCCCAAGCATAACGGGGATGGCAACTACGAGTGAGGCTAGAACATATTCCATATTGAAAATAATACATGCCTCATCAAATCAAGAAAAGAGTTATCGAACAATATTCTTGAAAATCATTTCACGTTACTGACGTTGTTAGAAAAAAAGCATTTGACCATAATCCAAACGTTCGGTATATGGAGAGATCATGACACGGTTCGTGCGAAACTGCTCCAGAAACAGAAAGAAGATTGGTTTATCCTTAAGTTGCCTGTTAGTCGGCGTATTATCTATTCCGATAATCGGCCAGGATTTGGTTCAAAACGATCTGGATCCGGCAATTGCCGACGAGCTTCATTATGCGGAAGTTTTGCAGACAATGGGGTTTCCCGACTACGCTGAAATAGTTCTGGGCAGGATTAAGGATCCGGCCGCGCGAGGCAGGCTTGAACTGATCAAGATTCAAGGCCTGTTAACTATGGGCAAATTTGACGAAGTCATAGCCATTATTGCCAGAAAACCGAACCAAAGCAGTTCAGATGTATGGGCTATGAAACTTGCGTTGGCCGATGCGTATTACGCATGGGGTAAATATCCGCAAGCGCAAGGCCTGTACGAAGGATATTTTCAGGCATTTTCGCAGGGCCCGAGCGCCGAGATGAAAAAATTCTACCTTAATTCGGCCTATAAATATGCGCAAATGTTGTTACTGATGGGCAATGAAAAAAGAGCCCTTGACGCGTATCGGTATGCGCTTCTCGTTCTTCCCAAGAAGGAGGAAGAAACATCATATATCAGACGTCAAGTGCTTGGAGAAATGGCAGAACTATCGGTGAAATTGGCCGAAAAAGCCAAGGGTGACGAGCAACTAAAGCTTTTTCAGGGCATAGACGAGATTCTCAACGAAATCCTATGGAAACAGGATCTCTGGTTCGGAAAGGCCATAGTGATGATGGCCCATGTCAGAATGATGAAGGGCGAAACCGAGAAGGCAATGAAGCTGATAGATGATTATAAACCGCAGCTTATCATGCTCGATCAGGCGTTGGCGGCGGAAGCAAAAGAAGGCGACGACCTGACTCATTTAAGCCCAATGGCAGAAGTGCGATATCTCATCGGCAAAATAATGCAGGAAGAAGCGGAGAAGCTTATTGCATCCGGCGCGGATCGTAATAAGGCAATAACATTGATCGTCGGCGAACAGCAACCTGGAAAGAAATCAAAGACATCAGGAGCGTTACAGCATTTCGTAAACGTGTTCTATAATTACCCTAAAACGAAATGGGCGCCGGAAGCCGGCGAACGGATGGAATACTTGATTTCGTTGGTCAATGATAAGTTCGGTATGAAAATTAACATACCCGTTAGCCAGGCGCATAAAGACAAGGTCAAGGAGATACAATTCCAAAATGCGCGCACTCTCTATAATCAGCAGCAATTTAAACAGGCGGCCGATGCTTACATCAAATTGCTGAACTTTTATCCCGAAGGGGAGAAAGCTCTGTTGATTCTTGACGATCTTACAACATGCTATATTGAGGAACAGGACGAGATATACGCCGATACTACGCTGATGTACATGGCCGAATGTTTTTCGGAGGATCCGGCATTGCTCTCAAAAGCTGGCGATCAGTTGCTGAGGATAGCCGAAGATTACCGCAACATGAAGCTTCCCGAAAAGACGGATTGGGCCTACAGCCTGTATTTTCGGTATTTCAAGAAACATCCGAGGGCTGCAGCCATACTTTATAGATTTGGCGAAGAGAAATTCAATCAAGGCGATATCGAGAACGCACTGGCCTATTTCATGGATATCAAGGAAAATTACAAAGATAACCCGCTTCATCTTGACGCCATCAGCCGAATAGCGAACTGTTATTCGATACAGGAAAAGACAGATGAAGAGATTATTGTGCTCAAGGAATACATAGAGCTTCTCGAGAAACAACGCCGACCCGGCCAGGCGCTTATAAACGGGCAGTATCGCATGGCAATTGCCTATCGCAAGCTGGGGCCAAAATTCCTGCCGGGCGCAATCAATCGTTACACGGAACTGATTAAACTGCTTCAGGACAAAACCAAAATGGATCAGTACAATCCCGAAGAACAGGAAGCCAACAAAAAGATATTGGAAGGCGCAATGTATCAGAAAGCGGCTTGTTATTCGCTGTTGCAAGCGGATGACGAACCGACAGCGCGAAAATATCAGCTTATCTCTATCAAGCTTTTTGAGGAATTGCTGACGCTCTTTCCGAAAACAGAATATGCGCCATCCAGCTTGAGCCAGATCGGCACACTGTGGACCGTGCTCGGCGATGCAAACAAGGCGGAGGACGCGCTTACAAAACTTCAAAAGGAATATCCTGAATCGCCGGAAGCAAAAAACGCCACATTTATGCGGGCTATGAGCTTGCTTAAGCTGGGCCGACGGCAACAGGCGATTCGATTGTTCAAGGAAATGATCCAGAGTACAGACGGCAAATTTACCGAAGCGCAAATTCTGACCGCGGCTGCGGAGCTGTTACGGGCCGGAGAATATGAGCTTGCGCTTGAAGCGTATATGCGCGTTCTTAAGGCCGCCGATCAAGATCCTAGATTACGCGAGCCGGCAATGTTGGGGCAGGGCAAGGCTCTGGTTCTGCTCGGGAGACATGAACAGGGCGCCAAAGCTTTAGACGATATGCTTGAGCAATATCCCAAGTCCGCATATACGGTGGAAGCCTGCCTGTTTCTGAGCGAGACGTATTCCGAGCTGGGCCGTAAAGAGCAGAACGAGCAGGACAGAAAACTTCTTTTCAACAGGGCCATTAACGCGCTCAAAAGAGTCAGAAAATTTGTGAGTACAGACGGCGAGAGAGCGGAGACAGACATAAGAATAGCCAGAATTCTGTATCTTAAATCGCAAGCAGAAGCAGAGTTTGGTGATGTAAAAAAAGCGAGCGATTACAGAGACGAAGCAATTGCAACTTACCAAATGCTGGTGTTGTTGGGTGACCCTAACAACAAAGAAACCGCTCCTCATATCACAACGGCGTTTGTCGAATGCCTGCCGTTGCTGTTTGAGGCCGGGAAGTTCAAGAACGTGATAGAGGATAGCGATAAATTCATGGAATATTTCCCGAGCGATCGAAAGTACGCGGGTCAAGTGCGCAAATGGCGCAACAAGGCCGAGCGGGAGTTGTCCGTATCGCCGGACAGCGCGCCGGGAACCGGAACGAGCGAAGCTCCCGCAACGGAGCCGGAAACGGCTCCGGCAGGGCAGTGAGCTTGAATGAATATAAGTGTGCTTGAATGTGTAAATGCGGAGGACAAGGTTATGAAAATTACGCGGACTAACGACCCGATTGGCAAATGGACCGCAGCCGTTCTTGTTCTGCTGGCGCTGATGATAAGCGCCAATGCAGGCGTCACAACAATGGGAATTGTGACGAAAACAGACAAATCCCAGATACAGGGCCTTGTCAGATGGCAACCGGCCTCAAAGGTATATGTTATAAAAACGGGGCAAAGCAACATAGAATTGAAAATATCAGTGCACGACGTAGCTCGAATAGACGTCGCAAAACCGGCGGGAATAGACCTTGCCGCCCAGCAAGTTCAAGCAGGACAATATGCTGCCGCAATTCCGGCCCTCGAAAAGATCATGAGTGATTACGAAATGCTTCAGTGGGACGTGCCTGCCGGACAATACCTTGCACTCTGTTACCTCAATATCAAGCGCGCACGGGAAGCGGTGGAAATTTGTGAGAACCTGATAAAAAAGAATCCCAATGCGGAATCTTCCGGAGATCTTGTGAATGTCTATTGGGATGCGTTGATAGAAACGGAACAATTCACGAAACTACGAAAGGCGTTGGACATTGCTGTTCAAAAAGGAAACCGACAGGTTCAAGCCGTCGCTCAGATGAAACGCGGCGATATTGATATGAAGCAGGGTCAGTTCAAGGATGCATTAATTGGCGGCTATCTGCGGACAATTGTATTCTTCGAACAGTTAAAATTCATCCAACCTGAAGCGTTGTACAAAGCGGCGAAATGCTTTGAACAATTGGGGCAACATTCTCATGCGGATAAAATGAGAAAAAGATTAATGACAGAATATCCCAACGATCCTTATACTGAAAAGATCAGGATTGGGACATAATAATAGAAAGGCAAACATACAACAATGAAAAGAACAGTTCTGTTAACATCCGTCGTTACGTTTATGGCGTTCAATACGCTTCTCACGAGCGTCCACGCGCAAGAAGACCAAAAGGATGCCATGCCCGATGAGGCCGCAGCGGAGGCATCAGTACCTGCGGAAACAACTCCGTCCAGTAGCAAAGCGGAGGCCCCGAACAAAGGTTCCGGCGGTTTTATTTCTGTCATCGTTGGTTCGGGTGCTCTGGGTATCTTGCTCTGGTTGGCGCTGTTCGGCGCTGCCGGCGCCGGCGTGTATTTCGGCGTGGATTGCGCGATTACCGTCCGCGAGAAACGAATTATGCCACAGCAATTGATCACTGCAGTAACGGAAGCGATGTCCGAGGGCGACGTGTTAAAGGCTTTACAAAGCTGCGAGAATGAACCCGGTCCGCTCGCAAATATTCTTACTGCCGGATTCGGACATGTAGAAGAAGGTTTCGATGTTATCCAGGATGCGATCGGAACTTCGGCCGATCTCGAGACCGAACAAATCATGCAGAAACTGACATGGTTGTCTGTGGTAGGCAACATTGCGCCGATGCTCGGTCTGTTAGGTACCGTTCAAGGTATGATCATGGCGTTCGGCAACCTGGCCGGGGGCGCTCCTGACGTTGGGCTTTTGGCGCAGAACATTTCCCAAGCGCTATTCACAACAGCGGGCGGCTTGACCATTGCCGTTCCGTGCGTTGCGTTCTACTACACATTCAGAAATATGGCGAACAAGATTATTCTGAAAATGGAAGCCATGACAATGGAACTGATTAAGGATTTGCGCAATGTGGAAGTGGTCGAGGAGTAGAGCGGATTCTTTTCCTGTCTGAGGAGAAAAACCGATGCCGCACAAAAAAAGATCAAATGAAGGATGCGAAATCGACATGACGCCCATGATTGATGTCGTTTTTCAATTGATCATTTTCTTCATTGTCACGATCAAAATGGAAGAACAAAAAGCCGACATCGAACTGGAGATGGCAAAGCACGGCCCGATTATCAAAGATGAAGATCCCAGAACGATGGTTATAGAAGTGGACAAAAGAGGCTGGATCTATATGCACGGCACACCGGTCAATCTCAGACAGTTCCAGGCCATCATGAAGAACAGGTACAAACGACATGGTCAATTTCCGGTGCTGATTCGCGGCGACAAGGCTACGCAACATAAAGACATTCGTTCCATCATGGACGTATGCACGGGAATAGGAATCTGGCGTATTAATTTTGCGGCGATAAAAGAAAAAAAGACATAAATGATCAGAAAGCGCAAACGAAACAAAGGCGAAGCGGCGAAACTGGAAATGACGCCTATGATTGACGTCGTCTTTCAATTACTGATCTTCTTTATTGTGACGTTGAAACAGGAAGATATTTTCTCAAAACTCAATGTATCGCGCCCGGCGCCGGATCCAAATGCCGTTCAGGAGGAACAGGTGGACGATCTGCTTACGATACAGGTGTATGATAAGGGATTTGTGCTTCGCGGTAGACGCGTCCCTTTAAGCGAGTTGGATCGTCAGTTAACTCGACTTGCATCGTATAGCAAGAATATATCGGTAATTATAAAATGCACATCGGATTCGCCGCATGCCTATCTTGTTCAACTTTTGGATATCTGTGCTAAGGCGGGTCTAAAGAATCTGTCTGTTTTCAGTTTGTAGGCGGTCTTTGCTCCAAAAATGGGCCAAATTCCGAGTTATACTAATAATTTGCCGTTTGGAGACGTTTGGTTGATAGAAGAGCCCATGTTCCGGGCTGGACGGTCTTTTTGAGGATGCAGCGATGAATGAATCAGAACAGAATCAGGAACCGGTCGTTGAACAAGCCGAACATTTTGACCATCTGAATTGGCTGAAAACATTTGACGATCTTTCCTTCAAAGAAAAATGGCATAAAGTATTTGAGGGTTTAAAAGCTCCAAAAAACAGCGGACAATACAAGTATGCCAAATTGCAGATGATACGACTGTCTGCCCCGGTAGCATCAATAATTGTGCCTATCTTGATGATTCTAATATTGATGGTGTTCTCGCAGATTCAGCCGCCTCCGCGCCCTCAGGTCGAAGTGCAGATCATCGAACCGGAACCGATCGAAAAACTGGATGACATAGATGACATCATTGAGCAACCGCCGGATCCGATAGAGATGGACTTCACCCCGACGGATCATGTCGGGCCGGTTATGGACAATTCGGCGGTTACGCCGGGGCCGGAAGCCGATTTTAGTCCTCAGCCCGCATCATTTGATTCGGTTGCGATGGTGAAAAGTCCGGTGATCATGAAAGGAATATACGGCAGCCGAAGCCCAGGGAGCCGCGGCAGCGCGTTGGGTCAATACGGCGGCAGCGGAGCCACAGAAGGGGCAGTGCTTCGCGCCTTGAGATGGCTGAAGAAGGAACAGCGCCCTAACGGTTCGTGGGCTGGTACCGGTGCGACTGCCATGACCGGACTGGCTCTTCTTACGTACCTCGCCCATGGAGAGACGCCGACATCTGTCGAATTTGGAGAGACCGTTGAAAAAGCGATCCGTTATCTTGTGGATGCAAGCGATGACAGAGGTCAACTGGCTGTATTTGCCGGCAACTACGACATTCCCATATCAACCTACGCGCTTTGCGAGGCATACGCCTTGACAAAAGTGCCGATGATTAAAGAAGCCGCCGAGCGGAACATGAAGTATATTATCGAAGGACAAAACGCACACGGCAGTTTTAATTATAATTGCCGCGGTGATCGTTCGGATCTGTCGTATGCCGGCTGGTGCTATCAGGCAATTAAAGCCGGTTTGATGGCGGAATTGGAAGTGCCGGGTCTGGAGGAAGCCAGGAAGAAAGGGATCATGGGGTGCAAGGCGCATTCCAATGGAGTCGGTTTCGGATACGGTCTAAAAAGCTGTTCTGCGCTGACGGGTGTAGGCGTCTTGTGTATGCAACTGTTTGGCGCGGCCAGAGAACCGGAGGTACGAGCCGGTCTTGCCTATATGGCAAACTGGCGCATAAGCTGGACGGAGAAGGTGCAGGGATCCATTTATCACTGGTATTATATTACACAAGCCAAGTTTCACGAAGGTGGCGAGACATGGAACAGTTGGAACAAGCAGTTCAGTCCCGAACTTGTCAGGACACAGATTGTTATCCCGAAAGCCATTTTAGGGCCTACCGGCAAAATGGAAGACATCGGTTACTGGGAAGGCCCTGAAATCAACAAGGGTCACTCCGGTGGGCTTGTCATGGATACTAGCATGTGCGCCATGATGTTGCAGGTATATTACCGTTATCTGCCGACATTCAAAAAGCCTGAAGAAATGGATGTGCAGGAGAATATAATTTCGGATGACGAGATCAACATCGAAATAGCCTCCTGATATGACTCCGAGCGCTTGAAGCAGCGCTCGTTAACACTTGCCTAAGCAATCGTGCGCTCGTATTCTTGGACTCATGGTTGCTGATTCGCATATTCGGGTTTTGCCTGTTCATGTCGCGAACAAAATCGCGGCCGGAGAAGTCGTCGAGCGTCCGGTGTCGGTGGCGAAAGAATTAATCGAGAATTCAATTGATGCCGGCGCCTCACAGATTGACGTCGAGATATCGGCAGGCGGAAAGAAACTTATTTCGGTGCGAGATAACGGATCGGGCATGGTCCGGGATGACGCGATATTGTCCATTGAACGACAGGCTACCAGCAAAATCCGTGACGTGGATGATATAGAAAATATCCATACCATGGGATTCCGCGGAGAAGCATTGGCGGCAGTGGCGTCCGTTTCGCGGTTCCGTCTTGCAACATGCAGGATTGGAGAAGTCGTCGGCACGGAACTTCTGGTAACAGGCGGCAAAATTCAGGACGTAAAGGATATCGGCATGCCGGTGGGAACAACCGTGGAGGTGCGAGACCTGTTTTTTAATGTTCCGGCCAGGAAGAAATTCCTCCGTACATATCAAACCGAGTTAACTCATCTCCGTTCAGGGTTTATTATCCAGGCGCTGGCGCATCCGGATCTGGGAATGAGTCTTACGATAGACGGACAGGAAACATATAGGTTAATCGCCGACGCCGGTCTGAAAAACCGGATTAGCGACTTATTCGGGCCAAACTACTTGAAAAACTTTGCGCAAGTGGATTACAGCGGAAACGGTATCAGGGTTTCAGGGTACGTTAGTGCGCCCGCTTTCAGCCGATCCGATCACAATGAACAGTATTTGTTTGTAAACAGTCGCCCGGCATCGGCGCCGGTTCTGGGTTTCGCCTTGAAAGAGGGCTATCATACGCTATTGCCGGCCAGGCGTTATCCGTCGGTTTTTCTCTTTGTGGAGATGGATCCGGGGCTGGTGGACGTAAATGTGCATCCCACAAAGAAAGAAGTTCGTTTCCGCAATCCGACAGAGGTGCGTGACTCTGCAATTGCGGCAATTCACAAAGCTCTTTCGGGCAGCGCCGATCAGACGGTCCGTGGGTCTCAAATCAGTTCGGACTTTACATTGCCGCGTGCTGCAGAAACACAACTTCGGATAGAGAATTTACCGGCAACCCGCGCGTTTCAATACCCGAGACGGCCATTCACATTCAGCGATGTTGAACAGTCTCGCGTTGTTCAAACAGATAATGCGCCGGAAGCAAGTCGGGATTTGACAAACCCCGACACGGTTCTTTGGACATGGTGTCGGGTAGTAGGTCAGATAGGCGGTTTGTATGTGGTTTTGGAAACCGAGGAAGGTCTTGTATTAATGGATCCGCACGCAGCGCATGAGAGAGTGCTGTTCGAAAAGTTCATGGACGATATGACAAACGGCAAGGTCAACGTCCAAGGGCTTCTTTTTCCTCAGACTGTTGAATTGCCGGCCAAAGACGCCGCATGCGTGAGGAAACATCTCGAATTGCTGGAAACAATGGGCTTTGGGATATCAACATTCGGCGGCGATTCGTTCGTTATTGATGCTCTGCCGGCGCATTTCGCTGGCGCTTCCGCTAAAAGTTTTTTGCCGGAAATTGTGCAGGCGTTGGAAGAAAGCGGCGCACGCAATGCGAAAGGAAGGTGGCGTGAAGAATCAATCGCGCGCGCGGCATGCAAAGCAGCAGTCAAAGCCAATGACAAATTGACATTGGAGGAAATTGAGAAATTGGTGGCTGATCTCGCTGCAGCGAAAATGCCTTATACCTGTCCGCATGGCAGGCCAACACTCATAATAACTTCATTCCGCGAACTTAACAGGAAATTCGGCCGAACCTGAATAGAATTCCCCCGACACATGCCGTCGGCGCTTATTCCGTTTTTATGGATTGATCTGTAGTTTCGTTTTGGTCTGCAATCGGAGCGCCTTGATAAACGTATACGATGGGGTATGCTTTATGAACAGGCGCAATATAGGCAAGAACCTGTTCGTATGTTATTAAAGGATCGGCAAACACAAAGATCACGGACAAACCGGGACCACGCGCAGAGAGTTCTTTTTTAAACGCTTCAGGTGAGGCAACAGGAATATCTTCTGTTGTTACCACAGGCCAGATACCGTCATCAGGCCATTTCTGATTGATCTGCGTCATTGTAATTTTGTGGGCATTGTCTGCAGCGGCAATGCGCAGTTCCCATGGCTGTGAAATCCTTTTTGCCCGTCCGCGCATGTTTTCGTCGGGAAGAAACGCTTTGTAGTACAGATGTTCGGGCAGAGGCGCTTCAATGCGAATTCCGTTCTCCGAGTCAATAGTCTCGAGTACTTTGCAAATTTCGGAAATCGTTTTAATGGACAATTTAGGATCGAAATGCAACGTAACGAAAGGATCGTGTCCGGATTCAGTTAAAGCGCGTAGTTTTTTCAGTACATGTTCGAAATTACCGACTTGCTTAATGTCGGCGTTTGACAATGTAAACTCAATCTCGGCCAACGCTGAAGCCTGAGTTGTGGTTTTTCGCGCATGCAACGATACATCAACGACACGTTTGCGCGGAGGTTCATATTCCGGTTTTAAGACGACTTCCAGCAATGTCCCTTTCTTGAACAGATATTCAGGGTTTATTAGGCGCTGTTTGTATATATCATGTTGTGGCTCGCGGCGCGGCACGTCCAGAAGTGTGCTTGGTTCGTTGTATATCGAAGCTATGGATTGGGGTTCTATTACATCAGCGGCGTAGGATTGTGTCTTGGAATTAGCCGGATAATTCGTTCGGTACGAGCCGACAAACACCAAGCCGCCGAGAGGCATGACACGATCAGTCTCATCATACACAATGAGTTGTTCGGCGCGGACAGGTTTGGCAGCCTTGTTATTATAGCGCGCAAATGTCATGAGTACTCGTTCCCCTTTGGGCCAAAAATCGGCCTTGGCGGTGTTGACCGGTCGTCCCGGCTTCATTCCGATGAAGACAAGCGCGTTGTGAATATCGCTGGGTTTTGCGAAAGATACCGCCACGGACTCATAAGCATGTCCGCTTGTCCGATCAATCAGAAAAAATTCGGCAATATCGTGTTTACCGATGCCGGTTGCCTCGCTGTAAATACGCACCTCTCTGGCCTTGCGATCGGCAATAAGTCCGGGACGGACAAAGAGATCGGGATTGTCCTGGTGGCGTTTGGCGTTTTCATTGCAAATCTGAACGACCTTGGCTTGATTCTCCTCCCATGTGGTGTCTGTTCCATCCTCTCCGTATGATGAAAATATACCAGCCCAAATACCGCTGCATGCCAGGTACAGCGCGGCTGGAAAGAAAACGCGTTTTCTATATGTTCGGATGCTCATATTATTAGAACGTTCAGCTTTACACCGATATTAGACGTCTCACGCGTGGGTGTCCAACAATCCGTTGCATGGGCAGGGCAATTTCTGTACCATGCCTGCGAGATAAGACAAGAAAGGTTAGGTTTTCCAGCTTCAAAGCAGAACGCGATTAGACTCGTAGCGGCTGAACGCCGAATGAATTTGCGGGCGCATGGAAGAACCGGAAACGGAGACATAGAATGCTCGATATTAAACGAATACGCGAGGATCGGGAAGTCGTTCAAAAAGGACTGGAATCACGCGGGGCGGACACCGCAGTGATTGAACGGGTTTGCGCGTTGGACGGCAAGCGCCGCGCGATGTTGGCTGAAGTCGAGACGCTTAAGAGCGAGCGCAATAGAGCTTCCAAGGAAATAGGACAACTCAAAAAAGACGGCAAGGACATAGAGAAGGCGCGTTCGGCAATGCGCGAACTGGGTGATCGTATAGCGGAAAGCGACAAGCAAATTCGTGTTGTGGATGAAGAACTGCGCGCTGTAATGCTGACAATTCCGAACGTGCCGCACGTCGGCATACCAATCGGCGCCGATTCGAAAGCGAACAGGTTTGTGCGCGCATACGGCGAGCCGAAGAAATTTAATTTCAAAGCGAAAACGCATGTCGAACTGGGCGAAACGCTTGGGATTCTGGACCTGACTCGAGCGGCGAGAATGTCCGGCGCCGGATTTCCTCTTTTCGTTCGCGAAGGCGCCCGCTTGGAACGCGCGCTGATTAATTTCATGCTTGATCTTCATGTGAAAGAACATGGTTACACGGAAATTGCTCCACCCGTGCTATGCAATGCGGCTGCAATGACCGGAACGGGCCAACTCCCCAAAATGGCCGAAGATATGTATTATTTGAAGGAAGACAATTTATATATGATTCCAACAGCCGAAGTTCCTGTGACAAATTATTATATGGACGAAATAATTACCGAAGCGCTTCCACTGCGTATGACCGCATACACGCCCTGTTTTCGAAGAGAAGCCGGTGCGGCGGGCAAGGAGACGCGCGGAATAATCCGAGTGCATCAATTCGACAAAGTCGAAATGGTAAAGTTTGTGGAACCGGAAACTTCTTACAACGAGCTTGAATTATTGCTTGGCGATGCGGAAGATGTCTTACGGCGATTGGGCTTGCCGTATCGAATTATGGAGCTTTGCACCGGTGATATCAGTTTTGCCGCCGCAAAATGCTATGACATCGAATTGTGGGCGCCGGGCCAGAACGATTGGCTGGAAGTTTCGTCATGCAGTAATTTTGAGGATTTTCAGGCGAGGCGGATCGGTATTCGTTACAGGGACGGCAAAGGCAGAATTAGATTTGTTCACACTTTGAACGGTTCCGGCGTTGCGCTGGCGCGTTTGTTGGTTGCAATACTCGAGAACGGTCAACAGGAAGACGGTTCAATCGTATTACCAGAGAATATTATACCCTACATGGACGGCATGAAGGAAATCCGGAAACCGGGATCCTGATGCTTCGACAAATTCAAGCTGTTATTACTACGCAAAAACTCATTAATTCCGGTGAGCGTGTATTGGTTGCTGTTTCAGGCGGCCCTGATTCGGTTGCTTTATTGTGCATACTTAACGAACTGGCGCCCAAACTCGGCATAACACTAACGGTCGCGCATTTAAATCACGCTATTCGCGGCAAGACGGCGGACGAGGACGCCGTATTTGTGCGGCAACTGGCCGCTCATTTTGGACTACAGTGTGTGACTGAAAAGATGGATGTGCCAGCGCTGGCGCGACGGAACGGGTGGTCGTTGGAAATGGCTGCGCGTGAGGCCAGATACGCATTTTTCGCCCGGGTAGCTGGCAGCGGCAAACTGGCAGCCGTTGCCACAGCGCACAACGCAGATGATCAGGCAGAAACAGTGTTACTGAAGCTTGCCAGAGGCGCGGGCACAGGCGGGTTGGCTGGAATCAGGCCGATGACGATTTTGCGCGGTATTAGGGTAATTCGTCCCCTGCTGACAGTGAGCAGAACCGATATTATTGAATTCCTAAAAACCAGAAAACAAGCCTGGCGCGAGGATGAATCCAATAATGATAAAACATTTCTTCGTAATCGCGTGCGACACGAAGTACTGCCCATGTTGGCAGCCAAATTGAATCCCGGAATAAAGAATACCCTGTGTCGTACCGCCGCACTTATGCAGGACGAAGACACATGGCTTGAGAACCTTGCCGTTGAAATTTACGCTACATGTCGCATACGTAACTCCAAGGCGATCAATATCAAAGTTCTTGGCTCGCAACCGCGCGCGGCGCTCAGACGCGTCCTCCGATTATGGATGATTAAGACCGGTGTTCCGGCGGAACTTCTGAGTTTTGACTCAATTGCCGGAATGGAAAATCTGGTTCGGAAAAAAGGAGGCAGCACGGACCTGTCGCTGGGAGGCGGATGGGTGGCGAAACGAAGATATGACAACCTTACCATCAAACACGGCGATTCCGACGTTTCTTTTAAAGGATATAAAATGGCGTTGAAAATCCCCGGTGAAACATTGGCGTCGGACGGAAAACTTAGAATTGTGACATTACTGTCGCCCGGATTAATCAAGCAACAAACCGTTTGGCCTGGGGCATTGCCTGCGAGAGCATCCATCGGTCGCAGTCGAATCGGCAGAAAGAAGATTTTTGTTCGTTCGTGGCAAACGGGTGATCGCATGAAGCCGTTGGGAATGAGCGGATCAAAAAAACTACAGGACATCTTTGTTGACGCGAAAGTCCCGATCGAGCAACGCCTAAATATTCCGGTTCTTGAATGCGGCGGTGAGATAATTTGGCTTCCCGGATATCGCGTGGCAAGAGGATGGGAGGTGTCGGATCCGGAATCCACAGCGCTGCAAGTGGGTATTGAACGCATATAAAATTGAGCAGCGTCTCTTCCGCGTTGACCATTTCGAATAGCGCCTGTACTATCATCAGGTAGTGTTGAGCCCAAAGGAATAATCCGGTTAATGAAAACGAAACAAGAAGAAGCACAGGACAAAAAGAAATTCGAACAGGGTGATGATATTCCGCCGTCAGGTCCAGCCAGGGCGATTCTGGCTTGGTCGGTAATTCTCGTTATGCTGGTGGTAATGTTTTTCATGATGAAAAATCGTCAGGAAGCGGACGAAAAGATATCTTACAATCCAACATTTCGCGAATTAGTAGAGGCAGGCAGGATAAAAAAATGTGAAGTAATCAGGGAAGTGTCCGGTCTTGAGTACATCAAAGGCGAAGTACTCCCGGAGAAAGATCAGGAAACGGAAGACGGAAAGCCGGAATCCAAAAAGTTCAGGGTTTATATAGATCGCGCAGACACGGAACTCAGAGATTTTCTTACTGCTAATAAAGTGGAATTCAGTTTCCCTCCGCAGAATCCATATGTCTGGCACATCATATCGAGCTTGCTTCCGGTTATACTGATCTTCGGTTTGATATATTTTCTTTTTATGAGGCAAATCCGTTCGGCCGGACACGGAGCACTTAGTTTTGGAAAGAGCCGGGCGAGGTTGCTCAATCGCGACAGGAAAAAAGTTACTTTCAATAATGTTGCCGGTATTGACGAAGCTAAAGAAGAAGTTCAGGAAATTATCGAATTTTTGAAAGATCCGAAGAAATTTCAGAAACTCGGCGGACGGATTCCCAAGGGAGTGTTGTTGATGGGGCCGCCGGGCACCGGTAAAACACTGCTTGCAAAAGCAATTGCAGGAGAAGCGGATGTGCCGTTCTTCAGCATCAGCGGTTCCGATTTTGTTGAAATGTTCGTGGGCGTTGGCGCTTCACGAGTGCGCGACATGTTTGAACAGGGGAAGAAAAACGCACCGTGCATTATCTTTATTGACGAAATTGACGCTGTGGGACGCAGTCGTTTCACAGGCATCGGCGGCGGTCATGACGAACGAGAACAAACCCTGAACGCGTTGCTCGTGCAAATGGACGGTTTCGAAACGCAGGAAGGAGTTATTATTCTTGCTGCCACGAATCGTCCCGACGTGTTGGATCAGGCGTTGCTTCGCCCGGGTCGCTTTGACAGGCAGATAGTCATTGATCTGCCCATGATAGACGGAAGGGAAGCAATTCTGCGGATGCATGCCGCTGAAATTATTCTTAGCGAGAACAGCGATCTCCATAAACTGGCGCGCGGCACACCGGGCTTCTCGGGAGCCGATCTGGAGAATCTTCTGAACGAGGCCGCTCTTCTTGCGGCACGACACAGTAAATCAGCCGTCGAAATGGCTGATCTTGAAGAAGCGCGGGACAAGGTTAAATGGGGACGCGAGCGCCGAAGCCGAAAGATTGATGATAAAGAGAAACGGATCACGGCATATCATGAAGCCGGCCATGCATTGGTACAGCAACTGGTGGCGGAAAGCGAACCGTTGCACAAAATCACAATTATTCCTCGCGGAGTGGCATATCTTGGCGCCACCATGTCGTTGCCGGAAAAAGATCATTTCATCGAGGGGCGACAGAAATTGTTGGGTAACCTGACTATTTACATGGGCGGACGCGTTGCGGAGCAAATGATACTTGGAGAGATTACGACGGGCGCCGGCGCGGATCTGCGCGAGGCAACACGAATTGCGAGGCTCATGGTATGCAATTGGGGTATGAGCGACAGCCTTGGCCCACAGCAATTCTCGGAGAACGAAGAACTGATGTTTCTTGGCCGGGAAGTCTCGCGAACCCAGAATTACAGCGAGGCAACGGCCAGGAAAATAGATGAAGAGGTCAGTCGCATCCTGAGAGAAGCATATGAACGCGCTGAAACCATAATTAGAGAGAATCGAGATAAACTCGAAACAATTGCGACAATGCTTCTCGAACGAGAGACGTTGGAAGGTCGAGATGTTGAGGAAATAGTAGAATATGGACATGTTCTTTCCGATGAACAACGCGCTGAAATTGATGCGAAAACAGCCGTTATTCCTGAAGGTGATAAAGTCCGCAACGCACCTGTAATTGCGGAAGGCGACTCTGTTGCGCTTCCGGACACGGAGATTAATACGACATCGGAAGAGCATTCCTCCTGAGTCCGCATACACGAATAGACGGAGATGGCACGAGCGTGAATCTCGCAAAAATATCCGTTTGGAAATGCCGATCACAAGAATTGCCTATAGGTCTTCACCCGTTGGTCATGGGGATACTCAACGTGACGCCGGATTCGTTTTCCGACGGCGGCAAGTATTTGAACAGAACGGCAGCGGTTTCCCATGCAATACGCATGGTTGAGGACGGAGCGGATATTATTGACGTCGGCGGCGAATCAACCAGACCCGGAGCAACATCGGCCGACATAGATGAGGAAATAGAACGAACAATTCCGGTAATAGCGGAAATTCGTCCTAGAATAAAAGTCGCAATATCCATAGACACAATGAAATCATCCGTGGCGCGAGCGGCAATAGAGGCGGGGGCTGATATTGTGAACGATGTGTCGGCGTGTACAAATGATCCGGAAATGGCGGATGTTATCTCTGAAACAGGCTCGGGAGTAGTGCTGATGCATATGCAAGGAACGCCCGGAACCATGCAAAATAACCCGCAATATGACGATGTTGTGAGCGATGTTGCGGCATATCTTCACGCGCGAGTGGAAGCGCTGGTTCGGCGCGGTATTGCGCGCGAATCAATGGTGGTGGATCCTGGCATAGGTTTCGGTAAAACAGTTGAACATAATCTTAGGTTACTCACACATCTGGACCAATTCGGCAAAGATGGGTTGCCGGTGCTTGTAGGTCTGTCGCGTAAGAGTTTTCTAGGCAAGATCACAGGTCGTATGGTAAATGAGAGGGTGACAGCCGGTATTGCAGCAATGGTTTTCTGTATTATGAACGGAGTTGACATCGTGAGAGTGCACGACGTGAAGGAAACGGTTGACGCTATATCGGTTATCGGAGCGTTGAAAAAAGCCCAAGAGGACTGAAATGACAGAGTGGATAAGCAGAATTCAATCGTTCGGATTTGGAAGCTTTGTCCAGGTTCTGGTTCTGGCCTTGATGTTTTATTATGTTTTTTTGTTCTTTCGTGGCACGCGCGGCGCACAAGTGCTGGTCGGCTTGGCGCTGCTTCTGGTGATTTCAATCGGTAGCACACAGTTGCTGCAATTGGCGGAATTGAACTGGCTGTTGAGACGGTTCTCGGTCGGTTTGGCTCTTGCTCTGCTGGTGATTTTTCAGCCGGAGATTAGACGCGCCTTGGCGGAATTGGGCAAGGGTCCGGTATTCTTCGTGTCGGCCGAAAGGCGCGAAATGATGGAAAGTGTAATACAGGCGGTTATGATGCTGGCGGAGCATAAAATCGGCGCGCTGATAGCTATAGAACGCGAGATTGGCACACGCGCTATACAAGAGACCGGCGTAAAAATGGATGCAACCGTCAGCAGCGAGCTGCTTTCGAGCATGTTCTTTCCTCATACGCCGCTTCATGACGGCGGCGTTATTATTCAGGGGAACAAAATTGTATCGGCAAGATGCGTCTTTCCGCTTTCTCAAAATGCGGAGTTGCACAAAACCCTGGGAACACGCCATCGCGCAGCCGTTGGATTGAGCGAGGAAACGGATGCAATTGTGATAGCTGTATCCGAGGAAACCGGCACTATTTCCGTATGCTACCGCGGACGACTGAGCCGTGGCATGGATCAGGAACGGTTAAGACGGTTTCTTGCGACACTGCTTCTCAGACGTCAGGGATCGGAAAGTCCCTGGCGCCGAGCCAAGAAACAATTGGATTTAACCCCGGAGGGAATAGCGAAATCTCAAAATATAACCGAACAGGAGAACGCGAGTGGCAACTAGATGGAGACAATTGTCAGAACCGCTGCTTAACAATTGGAAATTGAAGGTTCTGGCTTTTGTTTTGGCCCTGATGAGTTTCTTTGCGATCCAAAACGAGATAAGTTTTGAGGCTCCCTATAGCATACCGATCGTTGTATTAGTGGATCAGCCTGGAATAGCAATTCTCGACCAAAATCCAATGACAGCCGATGTCACTTTCAGAGGGTCCGAGGAAGATCTGCGCCGTTTGGATCAACGCCAGATAAAAGCCATGGTGCGCCTTAAGGTGACGTATCCTTCCGGTTCTGAGAGTGTGCGCATTGGTCCGCAGAATATCGAGGGCATATCCGGAGTGCGTGTTGTTAATGTGCAACCTTCAACTGTAACACTGACGTTTGACCATGAAGAAGAAAAGAAGGTTGCCGTTACAAGGCCAACTATAATCGGAACGCCTTTTGTTGGGAAAGTGGAGATAGATTGCGAGCCGCAAACGGTAACAATACGCGGCCCGAAACTTCGTCTGGCAGAAGTAAACAGCGTTTCGACAGAACCGGTTGACGTGGAAGGTCGAGTTGAATCCTTCTCGAAACAACTAAGAGTGTTATCACCCAGCGATACCTGGATTTCACATATTAAACCGGAA
>JAFGTH010000198.1 GCA_016934225.1 Lentisphaerota bacterium
ACCTCCTTGGTTGATGCGCTTCTTTACAAACTTGGCGTAAATGATCGTCTGGGTTCCGTTAGCGCCGGTTCAAGCATGGCGGATTATTCCGACGAAGAGAAAAACAGAAACATCACTATATTTGCAAAACCGTTCGGCGCCGTCCATAAAACCGCCGGCAAGAAAGTCAATCTTGTGTTTACCGATACGCCCGGATACGCGGATTTCTTCGGTCAAGTTGTCGCCGCCATACGCGCTGCCGACTCAGCGCTAATCGTAGTTGACGCCGCGGCCGGCGTTCAAGTTGGCACGAGAAAAGCATGGAAGCTTTGCGAAAAGGCAGGCATGGCTCGCGCCATTGTCGTGACCGGTCTTGACAAGGACAACATTGACGTTGCATCGGTGATTGCAGGAATCCAATCCGCATTCGGAGAAAAATGCATTCCTGTGACGCTTCCCCTGCCGGACGGCAAAGGTGTGATTGATGTACTCACGGCAGGAAGTGTTCCAAACGATATGCAAACGCAGGTAGAAGAAATAAAGAGCAGCTTGGTCGAAATGGCCGCGGAAACAAACGATGAGCTCATAGAGAAATTTCTTGCCGGCGAACAGTTGTCACCGGACGAAATCGCCAAAGGTCTGGTCAATTCGGTGGCATCAGGATCGCTGGTGCCGGTGTTCGTTTGCGCGCCTTTGAAGGATTTGGGCGTTACAGAATTGATCAACGGTATTGTTCGCCTGTTGCCCTCACCGGAATCACACGCCATGTTCGATGCAGATAACAAACCGATACCACCCGGCGAATCCGAACCGTTCGTCGGTTTCGTATGGAGAACGGTTAACGACCCATTCGTCGGACAACTCACCTTTCTCAGAATTCTAGGCGGCACGCTCAAGAGCGATTCAGAAGCTTTTAATGTGAACAAAGGCGAAAAAGAGCGCATCGGCTCGCTGTTGATCGTTAACGGTAAGAAACAGGAATCCGTATCCGAGGCTACCGCCGGCGACATAGTCGCGCTTCCCAAGCTGAAAACAACCACTGTCTGCGACACATTATGCGTACCCGGCGGAAAAACCAAATGCAAACCGATTGCGTTTCCTTCACCAGTAACGTTTATGGCAGTAACAGCAAAAACGCAAGCTGATGAAGATAAAATCGGCACCGCATTGTCGCGAGTCGCCGAAGAAGATCCAACGTTGCGCATTGACCGCAACACAGAAACCAAACAAATTGTTCTTGGCGGACTGGGAGATGTGCATTTGGAAGTAGCTGTAGGGCTTATGAAAAGCCGAAGCAATGTTGACGTAACTCTTAGCACTCCAAGCATACCATACAGGGAAACAGTAACCTCAACCGGCGAAGGGCATTATAAACACAAGAAACAATCAGGCGGCAGAGGCCAGTACGGTGAGGTGTACCTGCGCGTCTCGCCCAAACAATCGAATAACGAAGAATGGTTTGTCGACGCCGTTGTCGGCGGCGCAATACCCGGCAACTTCATGCCGGCTGTGCAAAAAGGTCTTCTTGAAGGAATGACTTCAGGTTCTGTAGCAGGATATCCTGTTCAGGATGTCAAGGTAACCGTCTATGACGGAACGTATCACGATGTTGATTCGTCAGAAATCGCATTCAAGATCGCCGGTTCGCGCGCTCTTAGAGATGCCATGAGCAAGGCAAAGCCGGTGTTGCTGGAACCGATAATGACCGCAAAGGTCGCCATACCGGATCAGTATCTGGGCGATATCAACGGCGATTTGAACCACAGACGAGGCAGAATTCTCGGCATGGAATCTGAAGACGGTACGCAGATCATAACCGCAGACGTTCCGCAGGCAGAATTATTTCGTTACGCAGCGGAATTGCGCAGTATGACTGCCGGACAAGGCTCGTTCGAAATAACTTTCAACAGATATGAGGTTGTTCCCGCCAACATCGCGCAGAAAATAGTGGCTGAGCACAACCGCAAGAAAGAAGAAGAGTAAGGGTACCGGTCGGTGCCGCCCTTCGCGAATTTCACTGCCGGATGCCGGCCAACATACATAATGATACAGAACCAGGCAAAGTGTGAATTGTGCCCAAGACGCTGCGGCGTGAATCGTAATATCGGCGAGCGCGGTTTTTGCGGATCCGGCGCTCAACCGCAGATATTTCGATACGGCCCACATAATGGTGAAGAACCGCCTGTTTCCGGAACTCACGGGTCAGGAACAATATTCTTCAGCAGATGCACAATGCACTGCGTATATTGCCAAAATTATCCTTGGAGCCACGACGGCAAAGGCAACCTGATTTCTGTCGAAAAACTAACCGATATTCTAATCGAACTCCATACGCTCGGATGCCATAATTGGAACATGGTCAGTCCAACACCATGGTTGCCGTTTCTACGCCAGGCGATAGCGACTGCCAAAAACAAAGGCGCAGTGCGTCCTGTGGTTTTTAATACGAGCGGCTACGAAAGAGTGGAAACATTACACGAGTTTGGCGACATGGTTGATATTTATCTTGCCGATCTGCGTTATGCGTTTTCAAAATCGGCCGCAGATGGCTCAGAAACACCCGATTATCCCCAAGTCGCACGAAAAGCATTCCAGGAAATGTGGCGACAGTCAGGCAAACTCCGTTGTGACGCTGATGGAATTGCCGTATCCGGTACAATATGTCGAATTCTTGTTCTTCCGGAGCATTCTGCCGATGCTATTTCCAACCTGCGCTGGCTTGCCGACAATATCGGAACAGATCTTGACGTCAGCATAATGGCGCAATATACACCGACACAACGAACAAAGGCGCCGCCGTGGAATCGCGCGATAACACGAGCAGAATACGAGAGCGTATGCGTCGAGGCAGAACATCTTGGCTTCAACAACGGGTGGATACAGAAATACGAAGATCAAACAGATACGGCGCTTATTGGATTTCATATGACTGAATGTGTAAACGGTAATTGATTCCAAACAGCTTTTCATCCATGATGTAGAAACATTCAAAACAGGAGCTAACCATGAGCGGACATAGCAAATGGAAAACGATACAACACAAAAAAGGCGCCGCCGATGCCAAGCGCGGAAAAATTTTCAGTAAACTCAGTAAAGAACTGATGGTTGTCGCCAAACAAGGCGGCAGCGATCCGGAAAAAAATCCGGCATTGCGCACACTTTTACAGAAAGCAAAAAGCAGTAATATGCCTTCCGACAACATTGAACGCGCCATTAAGAAAGGCGCGGGCGAGCTGGAGGGGATCACATATGACGAAGTGGTTTATGAAGGATATGCGTCCGGAGGCATCGGACTTATTGCAATGGTTCTCACCGATAACAAGAATCGCGCGGCTGCGGAAGTGCGGCACATTTTCAACAAACACGGATCCAGCTTTGCTGCACCGGGTTCTGTTATGCGTGGCTTCGAGCGCAAAGGCCAGATATTCGTTGCCGCAGACAAAGTTGATGAAGACGCACTTATGAACATTGTACTGGAAGCAGGAGCCGAAGACATGACAAAAGATGGAGACCAATTCGAGATTCTCACACTTCCAACAGCTTTCGCAGATGTTATGGAAGCGCTCGAGAAAGCGAACATACAAACGCTGGGCGGTGAAGTCTCAATGGTTCCAACCGTAAATGTGCCCATAACAGACAAAGCATTGGCATCATCAGTCCTAAAATTCGTTGCCGATCTGGAAGAGAATGACGACGTCCAAAACGTTTACACCAATATGGATATTGACGACCAGATTTTGGCTGAATTGGAAGAAAATGAATAGCGGCACATATCCGTGCTTTTGATTCACCGAAACAAATTTTCGCCGACTGGACAACCTTGTGACAAGAAAAACCATTCGTGTGATGGGAATTGATACTTCTTTACGCTCGACCGGCGTGGCCGTGGTTGAAGCCATCGGGAATTCAATAAAAGCCGTCAAATACGACACCATTAAAACCACAACAAAAATGTCTCTCTCCCACAGCCTTAAGATGATACATGACGGTATCGCTGCCATGATTATCAAATCATATCCGAATGAGGCCTGCATCGAAGGCGCATTCTATAGCAAGAACGTCAATACAACCATGTTGCTCGGCTCGGCGCGTGGCGCCGCTATCGTATCATGCGCCGAGTCCGGCATCCCTGTCTTTGAGTATTCGCCCAGACGCGTGAAACAGGCAGTCGTCGGATTCGGATCGGCAAGCAAAGAACAAGTGCAGGCAATGATTACACGTATCCTCGGATTGAAAAATGTTCCAACCGAAGATGAAAGCGATGCCATTGCAATAGCTGTCTGTCATCTGCATAATAGAGTTGGGCCGTCTTCTGTCACTCTCAAGGAACTGTAAAAACCATGATTACTTTTCTTAACGGAATTCTCGTTGATAAACAACCGACCAGAATTGAAATCGAGGTCGGCGGCGTGGGATATGAAGTGTTAATTCCGTTGAGCAGTTATGACAAACTGCCTGCGTGCGGAAGCGCTTGCCGAGTGCTTACTTATGATCACGTGCGCGAGGATCAACACCAATTATACGGATTTATAACCGCTGATGAACGGAACATGTTCGTCCTCCTGATATCCATTTCCGGAATTGGCCCCAAACTGGCGATCGGCGCTTTGAGTGGTCTTACCGTACGCGACCTTAGAAACGCCATAATTCATGGCGATGCAAAACGATTGAGCTCAATATCAGGCGTAGGAAAAAAAATGGCCGAGCGAATCGCGCTCGAACTTCGCGACAAAATTGACCCGGCCGATGTGCTTAAATCCTCTTCCGCTGGCGCAGAAATGACAGCGGAACAAGTTCGAGTACGAGACGCCATCTTGGCGCTTATATCACTCGGCTATAAACAGGACACCGCAAAGAGGATGGTCTCGGATGCCACAAGCGGCGTGTCCGTCAAAGATATGTCAGTTGAGGAGATTATCCGTGGATCGTTGAGCGGATGAATTGTCAACCATTATGACCAGAAAAAAAACAAAGGAAACGATAAATCGGCCGGATCCTGAGTTTGAAATTACACTCAGACCTACAAAATTTGCCGATTTCGTCGGTCAGGAGAGAGTTCGAGAACGCCTCGCGCTCTCTGTTAAAGCTGCGCTTGATCGTCATGATGTGCTTGATCACGTCCTGTTGTCCGGCCCTCCGGGACTGGGGAAAACTACTCTTGCCTATATTCTGGCCGAAGCAATGGACACCAATATCAAGGCGACATCGGGTCCGGTAATAGACAAGCCCGGCGACCTGGCCGGCCTTCTCACAAGCATGGAAAAAGGAGATATACTGTTCATAGACGAGATTCATCGCATGCAAAAAACCGTCGAGGAATACCTCTATGGCGCTATGGAAGATTTTGTTCTCGATATAATGATAGATCAAGGTCCCAACGCAAGATCCGTTCGACTGGAATTGCCTAAATTTACTCTCGTCGGCGCCACAACTCGAAGCGGTTTATTGTCCGCGCCCATGCGATCCCGCTTCGGAATAACCAATCGGCTCGACTACTACAATATAAGCGATCTTATAACCATCGCAAAACGATCGGCACGAATCCTCAATATTGATATTGATGATGACGGAGCAAGAGAATTAGCGTCGAGATCGCGCGGCACACCTCGAATCGTAAATAACCTGCTGAGACGTGTGCGTGACTACGCGCAGGTTAAGGCCGACAACAAAATAACCAGGGACGTAGCGGATAAAGGCCTTGAGTTGTTGGATATAGACCGCTACGGCCTTGACGAAATGGATAAACGCATTCTCAAAACCATAGTCGAAAAATTCTCCGGCGGCCCTGTCGGACTCAGTTCCCTGTCCGTCTCTGTGGGCGAAGAAGCCGATACTATCGAAGAAGTCTATGAACCATATTTGATCCAAGAAGGCTATATCAAGCGCACCCCGAAAGGCCGCGTTGCAACAGAGCGCTGTTATGCTCGGATGGGCCTCGCCGGAACAGGCGAGGCCGAACTTAATCTTCAGTAACAATTACCGGCTTTTCGCCTTGCTGATCGCGGGAATATCCCGCCCGAGGTGACGCAACACTTCCTTTAAATCTTCCCACACATCTTTTTTAGCCGACGGATTCCGAAGCAGATAGGCAGGATGATACGTAGGCATCAGGTCAATATCTTCAAAACGCAGCCATGTTCCTCTAAGCTTCGTTATGCCCATGCTTACGTTCAATAACCCTTTTACAGCGGTTGCGCCCATGGCAATGATGACTTTCGGCTTAAGACAGGCAATTTGTCTTTTAAGATAGGGCAAACATGTTGCCATTTCGTCCGGAAGCGGTGTGCGATTGCCCGGCGGCCTGCATTTAAGTATATTCCCAATGAATACCTCCTCGCGTTTGTATCCCATCGCCTCTATCATCTTTGTAAGCAATTGTCCTGCTCTTCCAATAAAAGCCACTCCTTGGCGATCTTCATCAGCGCCAGGCGCTTCTCCTACAAACATGATTTCGGGATTCGTCGAACCCTGCCCCGGGACTACTTTCGTGCGTGTTTCCCAAAGTCCACAGTTCTTGCAGGAAGCAATTTCTTTCGCAATTGCCTCCAGACTGTCAGTGGGCAACTCCAGCGAATTTCTTCCCTCGTCCAACTCGCGCTCCAGATATTGCGACACATCATCAAGGACTCTATTCAAACGACTACTCTTCATTCAATCTCGTACGCGCCGCCTTGCGCGCTTTGTGTATAGCAACGCTTTTAACAAACATCGGACCGATCACAACATAGATCATGCCCAGCGCCAACATTATCACCGCCACACGACTGGCCTTGTCGTAAGCCCTGACCAATGTAAGAACCAGAAGAAGCGCAACCAGAATAACGCATGGAATAAAAAGCGCAGCCTTCTTGGTCGGCTTCGGATAACGAAGACTGGTTACCTGAAGAATAATGAACACAAATATTCCGGCAAGAAACAAACCGGCGACTTTGCCTTCGTTTAAAGAAAAACGATTGAGCGGAGGTGTTTGACATATGAAAACAAACAGAGCCACCCACGCCGCGTTAACAGTAATAGGAAGCCCGGCATAACCGCC
The DNA here is from genome assembly GCA_016934225.1 of Lentisphaerota bacterium. Classification (GTDB taxonomy): domain Bacteria; phylum Verrucomicrobiota; class Kiritimatiellia; order UBA8416; family JAFGTH01; genus JAFGTH01. Next base: position 7,016 of record JAFGTH010000198.1, read on the forward strand.
CTGACCGCGCAAAGGATCCTTCACCTTGAATCGCGCAAGTCGCACCACTCCGGATATGGCAACTGCAGAAGGAAGCGCAACCCGCCAAAGAGGCTCGCTTTGAAGCGTCACTGCGAATATCAGAATCGCAGGCGATATGCCGAACGCCGTCATATCTACGTACGTGTCGAGTTCCGCTCCAAACTCGCTGGAACCCTTAATCCACCGGGCAAGATTGCCGTCAATTCCGTCAAGAATCATGGCCAACATAATAAGAAGAGCGGCCCAACGGTATAATCTGCCGGCCTCAGCTCCGAAGTTTCGTATTCCTTCGACAGTTACCAGAATACTCAGAAAACCGGCCAACATCGCCATCAGTGTAACAGTCGTAGGCAATATCTGACGCCATTTCATTCTTTTTGTCTCCTATCCACAACGGCAATAACCGTTTCGCCGGCCGTCACTTTGTCGCCTTCCTTAACTTTCAAAAGCACATCCGATTTCGGGAAATAAAGATCCATTCTCGATCCGAATTTCATCATGCCTATTTTATCGCCTTTCCTGACTTCAACCGGCTTGTCATGATCCGGCCAATAAACAACCCTTCTACACACAGGCCCGACTATCTGTTTCATAAGGCACCGTGTACCCTGCCCCTCAATAAGAATAGCGTTGTGCTGATTGACGTCGGACGATTTTTCCTGGAATGTGAACAATCGTTTCCCAGGGAAATACCCCAGGAACGTTGACTTGCCTGATATAACCGCCCTGTTGACATGCACATTGAACAGGCTCAGAAAAATGCTTATACGAACGGTATCTTCCTTCAGAAACCCGTTCTCTCGCATTTCCACAATCCGTGCGATCACACCATCCGCGCCTGCCACTATAAGCGATTCGCCTTCCGGTATGGTTCTGTCCGGATCGCGAAAGAAAAAGAGCATATACAGACTGAATACCAACGCTACAACAAGACCGGCAATACTCGCCATGCGTGTACCAGCGCCAAAAGCTTTGACCCCAAGCGCAATCAACACGCCCAGCACAACTGACGCCACAACGAACGGAACAACCTCAATGCGAATACTCATTTCAAACAAACCTCTCAATTTAAATTAATAGTCAACAATATGCATTATATTGTCAAGCGGATGCCAAATTCGGATTGAACTAAGCCGCTATCCGGCAGCGGGTCTCGTGAAACAACAACGAGTTGCTATTCGAATATATCGAAGCGTCCTATGACCGTTCAGGAGGCACAGTTCCATCGTGGATCGGGCGCCTCTTGACTATTATGCAAACTGTGCGTATAAACAGAAAATCAGTTATCCCATTATGTCTGAAAAAACGGGGCGCAATCATATGGAGGCGTTGTCATGACATTTCCTGCCCCTGGAACAGATACTTCGAACGTGCCGTCCGGGGAAGTTTCAACGCATATAAATGCCCGCCAGAATACCGCTAAGTGGATGTCCCAATCCCTGCTACTGCTATTGGCTGTCGCCATGGTGTATGGCAATACACTCTGGAACGGATATACTTTCGACGATCGGTATGTCTACGATAACAACGGCATGATTCGCAACTGGCAAAACATTGGGCGTCTTTTGGACAAATCGTATTTCCCCCTGAGCGGCGAAGCAAGCTATCGCCCCTTTTGCACATTGACATATTTCGCAGATGCCACGCTGTGGAGGGGCTGGCATGGCGGACCTCATCTGACGAATGTTGTCTTGTTCGGGCTTATCATTCTGGCGATGTTTGCAGTCGGAATACGCGTTGGATTCACCGGTTGGAGTGCATTTGTCGGAACCTTGCTGTTTATTGTTCATCCGATTCATTCGGAAGTAGTGAACAGTATATCGTTTCGGGAAGATCTACTGGTGACATTGTTTGTTCTATCCGGGTGGTTGTTCTACGAACGCGGAATGAGCCGAAGTTACGGATGGCTGTTGGTATCTTTGATTTGTTATGCAGGCGCGCTGTTTTCGAAGGAATCGGGAATTGTCTTTCTTCCTTGTCTGTTCCTTCTTGATGCTCTGCAAAAAAACGTCGGGAAGCAATATTTGAATCCCAAGCGTGTTCGGTTCACGTTAAGCGCTTTAGCGCTGAGTGCAATCTACCTCCTTGTCCGGTTCAGGTTAATGGTCTGTGATCAGGCGCTCATCGTGTCGTGGCCGGCCAATTCATTGTGGAAAATCATGGGGTCTGTAATCAAGATCCAGTCGCAGTACCTGATGATGTTGGTCTGGCCGGTTGAGCAGCATGTGTACTATCCTGAGAGCGAATATATTTTGCCGATGGGACACCACGCGTGGCTGGGCGTTCTAACATTTGTGATTGCAGGAGGATTGATTGTATATTACCGCAGAACCCGCGCGTCGGTGTTTGCGTTGGTGTGGTGGCTCATTGCGATCGCCCCGATGTCTAATTTGATTCCTATCTTTAATCCCATGGCGGAGCGTTATCTGTTTCTCCCATCCGTCGGCATCTTCCTATGGCTCGGAGACGAGGCGTGGAGATGGATTCGGCGTGGAAAATGGTTCCCTCCGATGCTGGTGTCAACAGTGTTGCTTCTATCAGCAACTCGTACAATCATGCGGAATCGAGATTGGCAAAACGATGTGATCCTGTGGACTCACGAATCGAAGTCCTATCCGGCGGATTTAGTTGTATCAATCAACCTCATGGCGGCTCATCAGAATGCCGGTCGGTTTGCAGAAGCGCTAGAGAAGGGAAAAACAATACTGGCGCGGATTAATACGGAAAATCCACCTCGTCGCATCAACATGGCGTTGTTCTATACTATTTTGGCTGCTGCTGAAATGATGGCGGCAAACAGTCAAGAGGCACTGACTCACTTTCGGATGGCGGAAGCGTTATTGCCGAGTCGCGCAGACATCAGCTACGCCATCTACCGCAACATTGGAGTCCTGTTAAGCAGCAAGGGCAATCCGGTTACCGCCATGCAATACTACGACAAGGCCGCCGACATTGATCCATTCCAGTCTGATTTGCATCAGCATCGCGCATCATGCTTGCTTCAATTGGGAGATATTGCCGGTGCGCGCCGATCATGGAACACAGCTCGCGGTCTGAATCCTCAGTTACCACCATTCGACAAGGCGACTGATTGACAATAATCAGATTCTGAACAAAAACTATACATGACTTGAACGCGAAAAAAACGAGGTAAATGTATGCGTTTGCCTTGTGGATATTTGATATTTGCATGAAGACAACCTGGTGAAACTTTTGAAAGACAGTGCAATGGCAAATTCCTGTGGGGAGATGATGGCTGATAACGTGTCTTCCCAGAAAACCTTGACGTTCAAGGCTCATCGCCGTCGGTGGGGTCTGTGTGGCCTGTTTTGCACATTGCTTGTGGCCGGAGGAGGCGTGTTTCACCCAGTTGAATATGACAATACCGCCTCGCGGTACTATATGGTAAGCTCGTTGGTTGATTTCGGGACGTGGAACATTGATCGTTACCACGAGACGACGATCGACAAGTCATTTTACGACGGACACTACTACTCCAACAAAGGTGTTGGAACAGCGTTGCTTGGAGTGCCGGTGTACTGGATGGTCAGGCATACGTCAGCCGGGTCATCACAGCCTGCTCTTTCCCAAATGTCTCGTTATTGGGTTCGATTGATAACAACCACGGTCCCATACGCATTGGTGGCCGTAATCATGTTCGGCCTGGCATCCCGCTTGGGGGCAAGTCCCTCGCGTAGCGTGGCCATGGCGCTTGCGTACGGCTTGGGAACACCCGCATGGATTCACGCATCATTGTACAGCGGCCATCTAATTACCGGAATGTGCGTGTTCGGCGCATTTGCGATCATAACCAGCTCTGTTCGCGGAAAAGCGAGCAGAGGCAAGGAGAAAATCATGTTCCTTTGCGCGGGATTTTTATCCGGGTGGGCCGTACTCACCGATTATCCGGCGGTATTGCTGGTTGGGATTCTGGTTGTTTATGCGTTTGTTTCTCGTTGGGGAAAATCCGCCCCATGGTGGTTCATTGTCGGTGGCTCTCCGACGATAATCATATTGATGATGTACAACCATCTATGTTTCGGCAATCCGCTCAATTTATCTTATGGCTGCCAATCGCTGCCGCAATTCAGTCAGGATGCCATGGTCGGCCTGTACGGTGTGCGCTGGCCCAATCCTGTTAGTCTGTTGAAGCTGTTGTTCTCGCCGTCTCGTGGTATCCTGCTGATCAGTCCGGTTCTGCTGCTGACTGCAAGCGGTCTACGTGGTATGTGGGTACGCGGGCTAAGGCGCGAATCCGTTACTATCGGGGTTGCGACCACTATTTATTTGTTGTTCAACGCAGGTTACGTGCAGTGGCACGGCGGATGGATATTCGGACCTCGGTATCTGACGCCGGTACTGGTGCTGGCGTCATTCCCGATAGCATTCGCACGGTTCCGGACAAGCCTCTGGCTTTGTCTCCTGCTTGTATCAACATTTCAGGTTGGCGCTGCAGTTCTTGGAATGCCGCACACACCGCCGGTAGTCGTGAATCCGGTACGCGAGTTGATCCTGCCGTTGATGGCAGACGGGTATACGGCAATTAATGCGGCGATGCGGCTGGGCCTCCGCGGTCCAGCT
>JAFGTH010000199.1 GCA_016934225.1 Lentisphaerota bacterium
AAAGGCGTAGCGATTCCGCGCCAATTCGACCCTCGCAATGACCTCCGTCAATGCATGCAAAACCATCACCAACGTATAGATCCACACATATCCCGCATACGGCACAAATGATTGCTTCCACAATCGGAACAACAAACAGGAAGAAAAGAATAAGACCAGTATGCACGTGCCTCCGATAACCAGCCCAAAAATCATCGCCTGGCGTAATAGATATCGAATATCCCTGCCGCCCACATGACCCGCGGAAACTAATGGAAACAGGACAAAAATCATAGGAGATATCAGCCAGAGGGGAATCTGCCCCAATGTAACAATGGCGCCGTACCCGCCTGAGTCGGAAATCATGTATTGCCGGACGAATAGCCTGTCACAGTGCATGAGAATCGTCTGAAAGAGAATAAAAACGCTCATCGGCAACAGAGTGCCCCTCAGAACGATCAACTCCGCTCTATAGTCACCTCGTCGTCCACGAAACGACGACGACATGAGCGCCATCACTATGCCTACCCAACAGGCGGAACCAACAACCCTTGCCAGAAGTGAACCGGTCAAACCCATATTCATCATGCCCACAAACATAATCGTCAGTGCCAAGACAAGAAATGGTCCAAACCCGACAAACATCCCCACCATGTGATACCGCTGCTTCCCCTGCAGCACAGCCATCATCAATGGATTCCACCATGCCAAGGCAAAGAGTCCGGCAATCAACGTAACAATCCACAATTCATCAGGAAGGTGCAAACCCAGCAAAATCAGTCGCCGAAAAAGGAAAAGCGTCGCCACCGAAACCACGCTGCCGACACACGTGATTTTGATCAAATCTCTCAACAGGCCGGTCATCTCATCCGTTTGTGCCTTTTCCTGAAGGCGACTTATGGATTTGACCGATGCCTGGAACAAAATGGTTATCGGGACACACATGACGGCAAGAACAGAGAATATGGGCTCTATGGCCCCGAAATCCTCGTCCGGCAACCAGCGCCCAAGCACTACTTTTGCCGCGACGGCAGCAACGTCTCCCAGACGGTACGCGAAAAACACCAGCAAGGTTCCCCATCCCAATGGCCCCAACCGGTTCCTGATTCTGGTGATAACGGCATTAGTATTCACTTCTTCCCGCCATCTCCGTCCGTTACTGGCATCCGATCATTCCCCGAATGTCCTTGTTGACTCGCCGGCCACAGCCTGCGGACAAAGACAGGTATTGCGCCCCATACCAGAACCAGAATGATTGCCCCGAATCGGAGAAGCACAGGAATTGTATAGGGGCTTCGGTAAATAAAAACAACCCGATGCCGACCGGCCGGTAAACGCACTCCGCGCATAATGCCGTTACATCGCAGAAGTTGCGCATCCATTCCGTCCACCTGCACATGCCAGTTCTTATCGTACTTCTCGTTGAGCAGCAGAATTCCTCCTTCACTAGCCTCCGCATCAATCGCAATTCGTGTCCAATCGTATTGCGCCACGGTTGCAGGATCAGGTAACCGATCATTCGGCAGAGAGGAATCGCCGCCAACGACAAGAAGCTGTCGCCCCGGGTTCCACGAAGGATCACCCAATCGCTCGAATTCCTTCCCTTCCTCGACTCTTTGCCAATCATAAAAAACCGAAGCATACGGCAATGCGGCACGATTAAGTAACACAACGTGCGAAGCCTTATCGGGAACAACTGTATCAAGTCCGATCATTCCATTCACACGTCGCACGGCCGCAACCGAAATGACAGGCTGAAATGCGGGATGATTCACCAGCGATGCAAGATCTGTCTTGGAGCCGACCAAATAGCGTATGGAACCCAATTGCCAGAGCCGCAACGGCTGGCGTGAAAGCGCCTCAACGTAAGCCTTGTGATCGGGACTGAGACCGGACATCACGGAGAGGTCGAACACGTTGACTCCGCGATTCGGCAAAGCATAACTTTGCCAGCGTCGCACAAGACCGTCACCGCCAACACACATTACGCGGAACGGACCCGGCGCCAACCGTAAGTAGTCAACAACGACATCGTCGGCATACAAATCACTCATGCGTCCGACTCTTACATACTTCCTGGCGACGGTGACCTGATCCACCCACAGAATGAAAAGCAGGCACAGCCACGTACACGCAGAAAACCATCTCCTGTAAAGCAGAAAACATCGCGCCCAGAAGATAGCTCCGGCCATCAGGAACATGATTCCTGCCCGAACCAGGGCGGCGCTCATTGTCTTGGTAAAAGTCTCTGAATACGCGGCAATACCCCATTTCTGCCACAGATCAAGAAGGAACGCAGGTTTACCAAGAACCCACCAGCTCACCACCAGGAACATCAAGCCGGATGCGCCTGAAGCCACGGCAAACGCGATGGCGCCAGGCGCATACGTGCGACAATCCTGTCCCTTCCGCGCAACGGGAACAGCCCGCGATTTGCCAAGGTCGGAATCTGAAAACAAGAATCGCAGTCCGAAGAAGAACAGCATCGCAGTGGCAATTTCGACAAGGTGCATGAATTTAACGGGAGCGCGTATGCCGGAAGCATAGGGCAATAAATAGAACAGGCGATACAACGGCCCATACCGGCCGAGCGCAAGCAACACGCCGATCAGCCACGCCGCCGACCAGAATACTATCTCTCTTCGCACAGTCTGCGCATCATCAAGTGCCACATGCCCAACGCCCACACTTTTTTTCCGCGTAATGATTCTGAACACCGCGTACAGGGCAAACATAAGTTGGAAAACGCCCAAATATACCGTGTGCTGACGCAGATTGAACAAACCTTGGCGCGTCTTTTCCCAATTCTTTGTGCGCCCCAGCCGACCCCAATACGGGGCCGACGTGTTACCGGTTTCGACTCCATATACAAAGGGAGCAACAAATTCCAGCATCTCTTCCGGCGGCAAACTCCAGTTGGTGGCAAATTCCCACTTCTGAGCCGGAGATTGCGCGATGGTTGCCCTGCCGGGCACCGTGAGGGTAAAAGTGCCCATCAGCGATGGAAACGCAATCGCTCCGAACAAAATCCCCGCCACAACAACACCGGCCATGTTTTTTGCAAGGTAGCGCATTTTCCCGTAACCCGGCAGGCACATAAACAACTTGAATATCCCGTACGCCGCGATAAGCATTCCAAGCATCATCATGACATCCTGATGCTCCGAAAAACCGATCCCTGCGGTTGCACCAGCACAGGCGAACAGGAACATGGATTGCCTTTCGATAGCTCTATCCAAAGAAAACAGGGAGAAAATGGCGAAAGGCATCATGCCCAATTTGCTGAGGTGTCCCGCTGAAACCAGAGTGATCGTATGCGAAGACAAGGCCATGGCCAAGGCCCCGGTTATAGCCGGCATCTTGCGCGAACACTTGGTTTGAAGAAAGAAGAACATGGCAACAAAGGACAGAACAATGTCGAGCATGTAGGCCACGGTCACATAGGTTGCAGGAGGAGTGAGCATGAGAAGAAAACGTCGCGGAAGCGGGTTGTAGGGCATCACCGGCACCCCCCAGAGATGCCTGGTCCACGATCCAATGAAGCCATCGGGTAGTTTGTCCTGCTCTATTGCAGCCCCATGAATGGACAAATCGCCTCCTACGAGGTAGCGATCGGTCATGAGACCATGGCCAAAGAGAATCAGCACTGCGGCGAAGACGGGAATGAGCGGAATCAAATGAGAATATAATAGAGAACGCAAAGAGATTCGCCTGCGATTCATTTGCATGACAGGCTATAGTGCCTGCCTGAAGAGGTCAAGCCGATAGGGCCGTCCGCTTCGGAGATCTTCTTCATAACGACCAGCAAATAGGATCCAAAGGGCCACTTGGACAAACGGAAACCAATGTTCGCTAGAAGTGTTCCGCACCAGAACAGAGGTTTCATCAGATCCGAACCAACAACTTTGATGGTGGACAAAACATACTCGGTCAAACGATTTTTTTTGCGGATATAACAGTGAAATGGTGAAAGAAAAAACAGAAGGGTGTGTATTGGATCAATTTACCAATTCTTCGGAACAGCATACGGTAAAGAATATTCCAGACATCTTGTGCCCGTCCGGGATAAAAATCGACAAAAGGATGCGCATATTTGACAAGCTGCACATCAAAACCACATGTATTAAGCAAATGAACGAGTTCTTTTCTTGAAAATAGTTTCTTATGTGACTGCAATCCAAATAAACGCGCCAACCGCTCCGAAAATGAAAATGTGTTTGGACACTGAGAAATGCAAAACACGCCACCAGGACGCAGAACACGATTAATCTCTTGAAGCCACTCATAACGCTTATCATTATTAAGTGCATTTTTCCCAAGGTGTTCCAAGACGGCTATTGCTAAAACTGCGTCAACTGATCCGGACGCTATTGGAATGTGATATCCATCAAATGCTGAAAAGAGCAGATTAGATCTTTTCATTACAAAGTTTTTCCAATACTCCTGATGGTGCTTAAAGTTTTCGAACCCGCCAAAACCAGTAGTTGCATATGTTGCCTCATCCAAATCACAGCCACAAACAGTGCCGAAAAAATGAGCGGTTATGTATGAACTCCACCCTCTTCCAACACCTACATCGAGAAGCGTAAGTTGGGACAATTTCTGGCCGCCCGAATTCATAAACTCTAAAAATGTACACAGTGCCGATTTGACTTCATCGCGATAGGAGCCGGAGTAGAGGTCTATTTTAAATCCTGGCAGAATAATATCCGTAATTCTAAAAACTTCAGAAAATCCCAAATCAATAGCGGCAGATACAGTAGTATGCGCTTGCAAATCTTTAAGGTCTTCCATGTCTCATTTCCCTTCACCCGCAAAATCAGCGGCGACACCTGATCCGCTGACGCCTCATTCCAGAATTCTCACCAAACAAGCGGCACTATCGCAGCAAGGCCATCATCGTCACAATACAAACAGTCGCGCCGCTCGCTCTACCTGCCTCGGTTCGCTACAGTAACAAAGCGACACATTATCCACGCCCGCCATACGCATACTTCAGACACTATTGCGTCCCTTCGATGCAATCGTGTTTCCGCCACACACTTCAATCGCGTAGCCCATAGACTGCAAAAGCGCCCGACACTCTTGCTGATCCGAGTCCGATAAGTGATAATGTTCATAGATAACCAGCGACGGCATCAGTCCTGCCGGCTTAATCTGTTTCACCACCTCGAAATCATACCCTTCCGTATCAATCAGCATCACGTCAACATGCTCGACATGGTGCTTGGCGAGAATACCAGCTAGTGTCATACCTGGCACCTGCGTGCAGGTGATGAATGATTCGAGCCCCGGGAAAAGCTTTGTCTGCTTCAACACCTGATCTTTGTTAAAAGATCCAATTTGATCGTAACCCGGAGGAAGATCAACGTTCTTCTTTAAATGCCAGAAGGCTTTTGAGCCGGAGGCATCTGTGAGCGCGGCGTGTTCGCAATTGATTCCAGGCATCCCTGCATAAGCTGCTTGCAAGCGTTGGAATACAAAATCCACCGGTTCGACGAGCACACCGCGCCATCTGTACCGGACAACAAACTCGCGCAGAGGATCTCCGGCAATGCCGTCATTCGCCCCGATATTCAGAAAAAAGACATTTTCTCTTTTTGAATCGGCAAACTTTTTCAGCACAATCCTGACTCTCGTAGAAGATCGGAAATGTTCCGGCAAGAGCCACAGTATTCGGTAAAGCAAACTCTTTACACGCACGGAATGACGTAATTTCCTGCGCATGATATCCAGAACGCATTCATACAAACCACAACCCATTCTTTCTCCCGTTAGCACCTCAAGAATTTTCCGGATACACACATTCCCTGTGTTGAGCCACGCGATCCACAACAAGATAAAAGCACAGTGCAATGTAAATTATCGAAACACATAGTAGTTCCCCGCCCGAAACGGAATCGTCGTTATGCTGGCGCCGGCATTCTTAGCCATCTGACCAATACGCTCCGAATCTGGAATGGGCCGGCTATTAAGCGAATAAGCCAGGAGTAACCGCTTCGCACCATACCAATTCAGGCCAACTACATAGTCTTGCGAATCACGCCCTGATTCGCTAAGCGCCCACGTGCTGATAAATAAATCTGCACGAATCTCTTTAAAACTGTCCCGAAAAACTGTTGGCACCAAATTGATCTTACCCAAAACGATTTCCTCGTTCGGCTTCGTTATAAGATGTGCCGCATTTTCACCTAAAGTCGTTGACAAATATAACCATTGAACACAACTGAGCAAGGGCACATCAAAAATGATGTAGGTGCCGCCCTTGGGCGCTAAACGACGATAAAGCTTTGCCAAATTGCCGTAACCACCACCCCACTCCACCACGGTATCGGCTTCGTCAAAGCTAAATTGCTGATCATGCGCATATCGCGCTAAGTGATGTAAATGATGAATTGTATTATGAGAAGTA
>JAFGTH010000200.1 GCA_016934225.1 Lentisphaerota bacterium
CTGCTTTCTCATAGAAAACACTAATATCCATCTCATTCACGCTCAGATATTGCGCCCATTTCGCCACCGCACCAAGCACCGGTATCCGGAACGGCCATACGTTTACCACCTGTACGCATTCTTCCGGAAAACACGCCATCAGAAACGGATCAGATGAGGAACGGTGATTGCATATAAACAATTTGGGGCACTTCGTATCATCGGATCCCTCATTAACATATCTAACTTTTAATAAAGGCCATGGAAGAACGTATATGATTACCTCGCCATAAAACCGCATCAATCTGCGCAGGAAACGCATATGCGCACGATGCGTCATAACCGGCGTCAATAGAGCGACAATCACAGATAAAGGCGGTATATAGAGACATGAAAAAAAGATGAACAGAGCGTAAAACGCTGCGTTCAGCCAGACGCACTTGAAAGATTTAACCGCATCCGACAGACAATTACCTCCTTTTTTCAGAAACAACATGTTGATTTTACTATGAGCCCGAAGCCATCTCCTTTTGCACTTTCATGATATAGTCGTACACATCCTGCAATGTTCTGACCGCACGAACGCGCTCGTCGTCGCGAAGCTTAACATCGAATTTCTCCTGTAATGCAACGATGAGATCAACAGTATCAAGACTGTCCAGACCCAAGTCGACAAACAAATGTTTTTCCGGACGCAAATCCGCTGCGTTCAGCTCAAATGTTTCAATAAAAACCTCCTTGGTTTTTGCAATAATTTCTTCTTCTGTCATGATCTCCTCTCATTATGTCCAATCCGGCGGCGCAGCCGTCGGCAGACCAATCTATGCTCTCTTGCAAACCATCGCCGCGTTTATGCCTCCAAAGGCAAAACTGTTCTTGAGCAGGACGTCCACTTGCTTTTCTCGACTTTCCATGATGTGATCCAAACCTTCACACTCCGGAGCAATATTTTTTAAATTATGCGTGGGAAACAAGATGCCTTGTTTCATCATCAACAAGGAGAGAATCAGTTCAATTGCGCCGGCGGCTCCAAGCGTATGGCCAAGATTCCCTTTCATACTGCTGACAGGCACCCCTCTGCCGAATATCTCTCTGATCGCAGCAGCTTCCTCGGCATCACCGTGCCTGGTCGCTGTCGCATGCGCATTTAAATAATCAACATCCTTCGGTTCGACACTCGCTTCGTTCATCGCATTCTTCATGCAACGAACCATTGTCTGCCGGTCAGACTGGCTTACGTGCATACCGCTGCCACAAGTCCAATATCCGGTTATCTCGCCATATATCGGGGCGTTTCTCGCCTTCGCATGTTCGTAGTCTTCCACAAGCAGAATTCCACAACCTTCGCCACAAACCAATCCGTCCCGGTCGCGATCGAAAGGCCGCGGCGTTTCTAATGGACGGTTATTGTAACCGGCCGATGTTGCATAAAGCACATCGAACGATGCAATCACTGTCGGGTGCAACTCTTCCGCCCCGCCACAGAGTACCATATCCTGACGCCCCGATCTGACAAGATCGTACGCGGTTCCCACCGCCTGCAACCCTGAAGCGCATGCGGCAGCCGGCGCCATCACTGTCCCAGTGATCTTTAAATGGTGCGCTACATTCATTGCCGCGGTATGCGAAATACACTGGAAAAATGTCATTGAAGTTAATCCGCTTATGTCCCAACCGGGCAATACTTTCTCAAACATGTCGCTAATGCTTTTCATGCTCCCAATCGTCGAACCAATCACACAGCCCATACGCTCCGGCGGAATTGAATCAACAGCAATACCAGCATCAGCCAATGCCTGTTCTGCGGCTTGGACGGCAAAAACACTCATTCGCCCCATTGATCGCCGGTTCTGGCGCGGTATGAGTTTTTCGTTCTTCAGCTCGGCAGGCGCAGCCAAATGAGTTAACAAACCTGCGCACTTGGTCCATTCGTCCATTACATGCGTTGCGTTCCTGCCGGCTTCAATTCCGGCAGCAAGTGATTCAATGTCGGTTCCTAAAGGCGATACAGCGCCCATACCGGTAACAACTACTCTCCGCACAGTAATACTCCAAAAAAACAAAGGTCAGACGGTCAAGCCGCCGTTTACACCTATCACTTGGCCATGAACATACATTTGCTCTTCTGTACACAGAAAATCCACTACTGACGCAACTTCTTCGGTACTACCGAACCTGCCCAGCGGAATAAGCGGACGGATTTGATCTCTCGGTAAATCGTTGGTCATTTCCGTTTCTATTATCCCGGGCGCCACAACATTCACATACAGGTTCTTTTTGCCGACTTCCTTTGCCAACGCCCTTGCCGCTCCGATAAGTCCTGCTTTTGACGCCGAATAATTCACCTGACCAGCCTGCCCTATCTGGCCGGATACGGATGATACAACCACTATTCTGCCGCGTTTTTCGCGTAACATGGGAAAAAGAACCATATGTGTCACGTTATAGAAACCGTTAAGATTCGTAGCGAGAACGGAATCCCATTCTTCTTTTGTCAACCATACCATCAAATTGTCCCGCGCTATGCCTGTATTGTACACGTAAACGTCGGGCGCTCGTTTGTCGGCTTTGCTTTCCAGCGCTTCGCGTGTTTGTTCGTAGTCCGCGACATCGAAAGCAAGCAAATCACAAGACCGCCCAATTCCCTCCACCGCCCCTTTAACCTCTGCTGCAGCTTGATGATTGCTCTTGTATGTCAACCATATATCGAATCCCGATCTGGCAAGTCGAAGGCATATCGCCCTGCCGATACCTCTGCTTCCGCCAATCACAAGGGCAATTCTGCCTTCATTCGCCATTCGTTCTACCCCTAGTCAGAAAATGCGGTGTCCACAATAAAAATACCCGATAAAAGGCTACCGAAACAACCTGCCATGGTCAAATAAATTGCTCCCCACTTGCGTTTGCATAGCGCAATCCGACAGAATCTCATGTTAAAACCCGACACAGTGGAGTATGTTATCGCTTTATAGATCGGCAATGAACACCCTGCAAACAGCAAAACCGGAACACGGCAAAGGCCTTTGGGGACAAACCCTGTACCTGTTCCGCCGTTTGCCGTCAACAAACAATTGGTGTTTATCAAATATCGAGAATTTGAATCATGGCGATATTGTGCAGACAACCGATCAAACAGACGGTTATGGCCGTTTTGGACGGCCATGGATTTCACCGAAACATACTTGCGTAACATTGTCGGTAATTCTTAATCCTGACAAACTCGCCGGAATTGATTCTACACGCTTCTCACAAATTGCAGCGCTGGCCGTTCAAACAATTCTGGTCGAATTTGACATTCCCGCGGTTGTGAAATGGCCGAACGATGTCCTTGTCGGCAAAGCAAAGATTGCAGGAATACTGTCAGAAACACATGAAAAATCGGGATATGTTGTTCTCGGCATCGGGCTTAATGTCAACATTCCACCCACAACCACAGAAATCATGCAAACAACGCTTCCGGCCGTATCAATGTCGGCTATAGCAAAAAAGAAGTTCTCGTTACTTTCGGTTCGCGACAGACTAATTGCACGACTCTCCGATCACATTGCCGCGGCACAAAGCAATTCGGATCATATTGCGCTTGAATGGAAACGTAACGATGCACTGGCTGGAAGCAAATTGATAATTGAGTCAAACAACAGCGTAATGATAGGAAAATACGCAGGAATGGATTCGCTCGGACGCCTTGTCTTAATAGACACAACAGGACAAAAACGCTGCTTTTGGAGCGGTGACGTCTCCATCCTCAAACATGCAGGCAATTAAGCCAATCCCTTGTTTATCCACTTAATTGTACGCTTGATCGGCTCAAGATATAGTTTTTTTCGTTTTATCATTGATTTGCGAATCAGTCTTTGCCCAAATATCTTCCCACAACACATCGGGAGGTCTCAAATTAATTCATGATCGGAGATATAAATGGATAGTAATTACGAAAAACTTTTCAAAGAGAGAATGAGCAAAGAATGCTACTCGAAACTGGTTGCCATTCAAAACGAGGAAGCCATGGAGTTCATCGCCCATACTATCGAACTTTGCGATCCTGATGTCGTATGGGTCGGCGATGACTCCGAAGCCGATGTCGCCGTGATACGTCAGATGGCCATTGACAACAAAGAAGAAATACCTCTCAACATTCCAGGACATACTGCTCACTTTGACGGCTACTTCGATCAGGGACGCGACAAGGAAGTCACCAAATATCTCGTGCCCAAAGGCGAAACGCTGGATTCTCAACTGAACCAGATAGATCGTGACGAAGGGCTTGCCGAAATGGAATCCTTCCAAAAGGGAGCATACCGAGGCAGGACTATGCTCGTTCGTTTCTTCTGTCTTGGCCCGGTTAACACCGAATTCGCTATACCATGCCTGCAGATCACCGATTCGGCGTATGTAGCCCACAGTGAAGATCTTCTATATAGACTTGGATACGAAGAATTCAAGGCTATGGACGCAAAAACCGAATTCTTCAAATATCGTCACTGCACAGGCGCGGTCAACGAACGTATGTGCTCTTCTGAGGTCAGCAAAAAACGCATTTATATGGATCTGTTAAGCAATACAGTGATGAGCGTCAATACACAATATGCAGGAAATACTGTTGGACTAAAGAAACTGGCACTGCGGCTGGCTCTTCGCAAAGCCGACAGAGAAGGATGGTTGGCCGAACATATGTTTATCATGCGAAGCAACGGTCCCAACGGCAGGGAAACATTTTTTGCGGGCGCTTACCCAAGCGCATGCGGCAAAACATCAACAGCAATGATCCGGGGAGAAAACATTGTAGGCGATGATCTCGCTTATTTCCGTGTGATTGACGGTGAGTTCCGCGGCGTAAATGTCGAAAGCGGGATCTTCGGAATAATCGAAGATGTGAACGCCAAAGATGACCCTGTTATATTTAAACTGCTTACCAGTCCGGTAGAAGTCATATTCGGAAATGTTTTAATCAAGGACGGCAAACCTTATTGGACCGGTATGGGGGAGAGTTTGCCAAAGGAAGGCATAAATTACGTGTCCAACGAATGGCATGAAGGCATGACCGGACCCGACGGCAATAAAACAAACCCCAGTCATAAGAATGCAAGATATACGGTTAGAATGACCGATCTTGAAAATGCATACCCGAACTGGGATAATCCAAACGGATTACCTATCGGCGGCATCATCTACGGTGGACGTGACAGTGATACCAATGTTCCAGTGATTGAAGCATATAATTGGAATCACGGCATTTGTACGCTCGGTGCCATGCTCGAGTCGGAAACAACGGCGGCCACTTTGGGCGCGCAAGGAGTTCGAGTATGGAACGTAATGAGCAATATGGATTTTCTGTCCATGTCGGTAGGTAAATATATTCAGAATAATTTGGACTTTGCAAAAAACATCACACGTCCAAAGGTGTTCGGCACAAACTATTTCCTGAAGAAAAACGGTCAGTACCTGAACGGAAAACTGGATAAAGGTGTTTGGATCAAGTGGATGGAACTAAGAGTTCATGGCGATGCCAACGCTCTGGATGCCGGTTATGGAATGATACCGGAATACAAGGATCTCAAGATCCTCTTTAAACAGGTTCTGGATCAGGATTTCACCGAACAGGATTATATAGATCAATTCACTATAAGGATACCGGAATGCCTGGCGAAATTGGATCGGATGGAGAACATATACGCTAAAATACAAGACACGCCACAGACAATGAAAGAAGAGATGGCTGCTCAACGCAAACGTCTGGAAAACTTGCGCGGCGTAAAAAGCGATTATATCAGTCCATTTGACTTGAAATAGCTACAATACCGGAATGTGACTCAAATCGGTCCGACGTCATTGCACAATTGAGCATAACCGGTCGGACACAGCTTTTTTAGTATAAGCAGACTGCCGGTTAATGCAGA
>JAFGTH010000201.1 GCA_016934225.1 Lentisphaerota bacterium
GAATGCTGGGGCGATACTGAACGATGGCGGCTTCAAGAGAACAAATGAGCCGCGTCCGGCGCCGATAAGACGCACAGGCCCTAAAGTCGGACGCAATGATCCATGCCCGTGTGGAAGTGGCAAAAAGTACAAGAATTGTTGCGGCAGGTGAGTGATAGTTGTGGATTGACAATATAAACAGCGTCAAAATCTGCGACGTGTCGAAATTCAAACGGATAAAGCAAATGAAATAAGATTCAGCCTCGGATCTGTCGGATCCGGAGGACAGGATTATGAGTCTAGGGAAAGATGCCGATTCTTTCCGGATATTATAATGCCTGTGTATTTTTGACCTGAGGCGGATAGACAGGTTTTGCCGTGGTATTTGAGATACCGAATCCAGGTTCAATGATGAAATGCAGGTTTTTTACTTTCGGTTTTGCGTGGCGGACCGCATGTTCGCTGCTTTCCGGTATTTTGCTTGCATGCGCGTTCCCGCCCGTCGAAGAGTCAATTGGAGTATGGTTTGCACTTGTGCCGGCCCTTTTTGTGTCGCGATTCACAGGTTCGCGTGGTTCGTTTTGTTTTGGGTTGTTGTCGGGAATAGTTTTCTGGTTGTTGTGTTTGTCGTGGTTGTTGCAGCTGCGACTTGTAGGAGGAAATCTGCCTCTCGTAATTTTGGGGTGGATATCTCTATCAGTCTATTGTGCCGCTTATATGGCCGCTTTCTTTATGATTGCGTCGTTCCTGCTTCGTTTCAAGGAACGAACAATGGTGTCATTAGAGGATGCTGAAAGCAGGTGGCTTGGAATCAGGGATCAATTGTTCAACATTGCGCTTATGTTCGGTTTGGGAGTGATATGGGTTGGTTTTGAATACCTGCGGTCGGCGCTCTTTACCGGTTTTCCGTGGAATGCTCTTGGTATTAGTCAGTATAGAAACACCGCCTTAATACAGATAGCTGAGTATGTCGGCGTATATGGCGTATCCGCATTGATAGTTGTGGTAAACGTAGCCTTGTTGATTACCACGCAAAGAATTGCAGACGTTTATCTTCGTCGGCGAAAGTATGGCGGAATGCGGATTGATTTGTTGGTAGCACTTGTTGCGGTTGCCTTAACTACGTTTCATGGTTTAGGGATTATGCGGCGCCGCAACATGGATGATTCATTTGTCGGTACGGTTCGTATTGCGGCGGTGCAACCGAACGTGCCGCAGACGCAAAAGTGGTCTCGAGAAGCGGAAGAAGAGGTGTACGATACATTGTACGCGAACACTGAACTGGCGCTTGCGATATCCCCGGATATCATAATTTGGCCTGAGACATCATTGCCTGGCGCTGTGGGCGCCGACATGAACGCCGAGAAATTTGCATCGCGATTGGCGGCGAATGGGACATATTTATTGGTGGGCGCTATGGAAGTGGAATGGGACGAGCATGCGAAAATATCGCCAAGCGCAAAAGTTCCGCCGCATAGATTGTACAACAGTTCGATTCTCTTCAATCCGACTGGCGACATAGAAGACCGTTACAGAAAACAGCGACTTGTGCCGTTTGGCGAATTTATACCATTGGACAAGACGCTGGTCCGACTTCAGGACTATGTGCCGATTCAGGGTAGTTGTACGCCTGGATCGCGCCGGACGGTCTTTAGGATAGAGATTGTTGATCCGGCGACGGGTGTCGCTTTTGAAGCCGCATTTTCGGCGCTGATATGTTTCGAGGATATCTTTCCTTCGTTGGCGCGTCGATTTGTGATTGAAGGAGCCAGAATGTTGGTCAATCAGACAAACGACGGATGGTTCGACGGCAGTTCGGTGCATGTTCAACACATGAGCCACTGTGTGTTCCGTTGCGTTGAGAATCGTGTGCCGGCGGTTCGAGCATCAAACACCGGGGTTACTTGCTTCATCAAAAACACAGGAGCGGTGTCCGGTATTCACATGGCTGATCGAAAAGATTGGGGAATCGGCATGTTAAGGATGTTGCCGGGGTGCCTTTCTGTGAATGGCAGGAACATGCAGTTGACATTGTATACGAAATTCGGCGATATACTCTTCGCTCTTCCGTGCGCCATTATTGCATGTGTGGGTTTTGTCCTTGTAGCCGTGGCAGAAAGAAGACAAATTCTCAGAGAACAATAATTGATAACATGCCGCAGCTGGAGTCGCTGGATATACTATGAATGAAGATGTGAAATTTCGATTGGAAAGTTTGGATGCCCGCATGGCGGAAATGCGAGGTTATCTTTGACCTGGAAAACAAACAGCGGGCCTTTGCCGATTTGGAAACACTTACTACGGCACCAGGTTTCTGGGATGATCAGAGCAAAGCCAAAGAAATCATAGAAAAAGCAAATGCTTTGAGGGCAATTCTGAAACCATTCAGTGATCTCTCAAAGATGCTTCAAGACGCTGCATTGATGGTTGAGCTGGCTGATGGTGAAAAAGATGAACTTCAGCGGGCACAGGCAGAAAAGGAGGCGGCAACGGTGCTTGATGATGCCGAGAAAGCATTTGCCGATCTTGAAATGCAGTCTCTTCTGCGAGGCAAACTCGACGGCAACAACGCTTACTTGACAATTCATGCCGGCGCCGGTGGAACTGAATCATGTGATTGGGCGGATATGTTATGGCGGATGTATCGGCGGTATGCGGAGAGCAAGGGTTTTGAGGTCGAAACAATCGAGTATCAGCCGGGCGAAGAAGCGGGCATTAAGAGCATTACTTTTCTTCTCTCCGGCGCGAATGTATATGGCTATTTAAAGGCGGAACGAGGTGTCCACAGGCTTGTACGTATAAGTCCGTTTGATTCCAACAAACGTCGGCATACATCTTTTGCCTCTCTTGACGTTGTGGCGGAAGTTTCTGACGATATAGATGTGGAAATACTTGAAAACGATCTGAGGATTGATACGTATCGGTCGAGCGGAAAAGGGGGGCAACATGTTAACACTACCGATTCGGCGGTGCGTCTGACGCATATGCCGACCGGAATTGTTGTTGCGTGTCAGGCTGAGAGATCACAACACAAAAATAAGGCGAAAGCCATGAAACTGCTGCGTGCCAAGTTATATGAATGGAAACTCGACCAGAAGCGCAAGGAAATGGAGCGATTCTACGGCAAGAAGGGTGAAATAGCATGGGGTAGCCAGATCCGTTCGTATGTGATGCAGCCTTATACAATGATTAAAGACCATAGGACAGATGTAGAAACGTCGAATGTGCCGAGTGTTCTCGACGGGAACCTTGACGTGTTCATCGAAGCATATTTGAAACAAATCGCGTGTGCCGGATCTTAGACGATATGTATGCGGGGAGTGTGTTGTATGACCTTGAAAAGTATGACGGGATTTGGCAGGGCCGTAATTAAGAGCGCGGAGTTATCAGTCACGGTGGAGTTGAGTTCGGTCAACAGGAAGCAACTGGATGTCCACATCAGCGTCCCGAAGAAGTTTGCCGCTTTGGAATCGCGCGTGCAAGCAACGGTCAAAAATTACTTGGCACGTGGCGCTATAACTGGTTCGGTAGATATTGAAGAGAAAAGGGCGGGAAATTCGGGTGTCATTTGCATTGACGAGGCGGCAGCAGATGCAGCTGTTCGCGCAATTAGAAAAACGGCGGCTCGCCTGGGGCTCAGAGACGACCTGACAGCGCAGACTTTGATCGCTTTGCCCGACGTAATACGGCGTATTGATCCGAAGCAAGATACGCAGAAAATATGGTTAATTTTAGATCGTGCGTTGCGCAAGGCATTGTCAAATCTAGTTAAAATGAGACATTCCGAAGGAACTGCTCTCGGCAAGGATATTGCGCGGCGGTTGCGAAATCTTTCTCAATTACTTGAGCGCATTGAAAAACGCGCTTCAGGCGCTGCCCAGCGATATGCACAAGTACTCAAACGACGCTTGAAAGATATGGGGATACCGTTTGGCGATCAGAACCAGAGATTGGCCAGGGAAATAGTTTTGTTTGCGGAACGTGTTGACATATCCGAGGAAATTACCCGCTTGCAAAGTCATTTCGCCCAGGCCGGAAAATTGCTTGTGTCGAATAAACCTGTCGGCCGGACTCTAGAGTTCCTAGGACAGGAAATTTACAGGGAAATCAACACCATCGGCAGCAAAGCAAATGACGCATCCATTTCCGGCAATGTGATTCGGTTCAAAACCGAGTTGGACGCTTTTCGCGAACAGATTCAGAATGTGGAGTGAATATTGGTGAGTGGACGCGCGTTATTGATTGTCATGTCGGCACCATCCGGAGCCGGAAAATCCACTTTGTGCGATAGACTGCTTGCAGAATTTGATGACATAATATACTCAATATCGTGTACAA
>JAFGTH010000019.1 GCA_016934225.1 Lentisphaerota bacterium
CCGCGCGCCAGAATCGAAACCCCTGCCGTCGTTCCGGCGGCGTGAATTTAGTCCTCCCGTGTCCGTCCACGTGCCATTTTCCGATCCATCCGGTATTGTACCCGGCAGAGTTGAAAACATCGGCTATAGAAACCGCATTATGAGAAAGGCATACATCGTTAAGAACCACGCCATGAGTATGCGGGTATTGCCCTGTAAGCAAGCTCGCCCTGTAAGGACTGCACACAGGGCATCCGGACACAGCGTTGGCAAAAACCAGACTTTCGCCGGCCAGTTTGTCTATGTTGGGCGTTATTGCGTTGCTGTCGCCTGAATATCCCACAGCCTGACCGCGCCATTGGTCGGCAAAAACAAAAAGCAGATTTGGATGTTTGGTCATTTTAGATCCCTGTCATTTGATTAGATTATTTGTGATTAAACAATTCAATATAATTGTTCGCCAAATATAATGTTAAATGGCTTGCCATGTCTCCGGCCATCATGTCCGCTTCTCTTTACAAAACATCCGGGTTAACCGCCCTAATGCAGTGAATCAAGTCTTTTGCCCCACCCACCGCTTTTTCATTGTTTTCATTTCAGCGCTCAACTTAACCGGTTTGCCCGGACACTGATTCTGCCTGTCGAATAGCCAGGCGCCATGATTGTCCCGCCGAACAGGCATCCTTTTCGAAACGGACGGTGGCTTTACAGCCGCCGTCGGCTTGTCCGCATACCAATACGCAACAGATGACACTTCGTTGGCTAAATGATTAGCATGACCATGTTCGATGGTCACCTTGATTTCTTTTCTGAACCTGATCGGATTTTCCAAATGAAAAACGTAACTGGTTTGATATGCGCCCTCATTCCATGGATTGTCGGAAGGGATAAGCGTGGTCGTTCCCTCGAATATTGAGCTTCCGTTACGCAAAAAGGCGTTATTCTGCATGCCCCATCCCTGGTTTAGATAATCTTCCGATCCCGTTCCATGAATATCCGGAGGCCATTTGTATCCGTCAACCCATATCATGTCGTCGCCTTCACCCCACCAGTCTCCCCTGAAATTGGTTATGCTAAGATTACATCCTATGTAATGACCACATCCTTTCGTTTGAAGAATAACATAATTATTGTCCCATGCCATACGGCCCTTGTTGGCAACATTGCTGAACTCGCAGCCCGGTTTGTTTGAGGGAATTTCCGGACCCCACCCTTGAAACGGATTGGCCCGACGAAATTCGGCATGAAAATATCCGACGTCGTCTTCAATATCATCCAATGATTCATAATCAACATAAAACCATTGCGCATGCGTTTCATTGCTCTCGTTCACCAGTTCCAACACAGCCCTTTCACGAAACGGCATAGGCGCATAACTGTTCAATGCACAGCCGCCTCCGAATTGACCCGTCGCTTTTGCGGACGCAGAAAAAAGAAACGACTGGTACGATGCGATCATGCCGTGTCCCAGTCCGAAAAAATCGCCAAGCGGACAAATCACGCTGGGGCTTTTTGCATTGTCCCATGTTATCTTAAGAAGGCATTCCCTGTAATGGCCGGGTTGCGCCATCCAAATATGCGTGATTCGCCCCGGTCCTTTAATATCCGCAAGTGTTACCGAAGATTTTGGCTGGATTAACCATCTGTCGGAATTTTTGCCGCTCTTGTCCCATGACGATACTCTACAGGTCTTGCGACTCTTTATTATGCGATCAATTTCCAGATTCATAACATAACCTTTCGTTCTGTATTGCGTAATGCGTTACCTTTTATAAATACGGAACACGAAACAATTGTCCCTGCTTAATATCTTAAGTTGTATATTTGCTTATTTGTTAAACAGTAAATTGGCAATGTATATTGAATTTGCGCCGAAAATACAGTTTATATTTTGTTCATGCAGATCTTCATAATCCGGCAAAAAATATCCGAGAAGGCCGATTGCATCAGCTTGAACTGCTCTGGCAAAAGACGCCATCTGCTTCACGCGTCAAAAACGTCTATAGATACCCATGCCGGCAAGGACCATCCATGGCAAACTGTATCGCGAGATTTTTGAAAAAACAGGTTGCCGACCTTCCTTAATCGCTTTGGCGGCCAGTATCCCGCTTTCGACAGCAGGACCTATTCCTTCGCCCATGTCGCGCGTGGCCAGCCCTGCGGCATCGCCTATAATGCACGCATTGTCGCGCCATATGTTTTCGACCCGTTTTCTGCGATAATAATTGTAGCCTGTATGCCCAAATTTATGATCAGAAACCAATCGTTCGTTTTCCAGCTTTTCCACTAATAGGCGCCAATGATCCAAAATGTTTCTGCCTCTTGTTTTCATGCGTTCAGACAGCCCACCAATACCGACATTCAACACACCATCGGATTTCGGGACATACCAGCTATAGCCTGGCAATCCGTTCTCGCCGAACCATAACCGGCAATCTCCGTCCCGGCCGCTGAATTCGAATTCTTCTTCCATCGCTGATATTCGCTCCTCAACGGCGCGCGGGTTCTGCTGTTTGAACAGCGAACGATATACCGGACAGTACGTGCCGCCAGCGCCAACGAGAAAACGGCAACGGTATTTGTTGTCTATGACATATGTGTTTCCATCGCGCGCAATATTCGTAACTTGATGCCGATAGACCGGCACGTTTGCCCGATCCAGAAGCCATTTGTCGAACTCCACTCTGCGCACAGAATACTGCGTTGTTCTTAGATTAATCCGTATGCCGCGAAATAAGATATGAAACTTCTCGAACGTAAGAAATCCATGCGGATATTTGCCAAGTTCAAGCCGATGCGCCACACGCGGAGTTATCCACCCAGCGCATAGTTTAACTCTTGGAAATTCAGCCTTGTCCAAAATGATGCTCTGAACACCCAGCTTTCGAAGCATCAATGCGCAAGTCGAACCGGCCGGCCCGCCCCCAACAATGATGACGTCAGATTCCATTACCCGCTCCATATACATGTAGAAGCGTAATACAGCCGCGTCCGGCTTCTTATCTGTGATTCTTTCTTCCGCAACAAGACGGTTCGTCAGAACAACACATCACGAAATACGGCAGTCCGGTTGCGGCGTACCGATACGCGTCAAGACCATTTGCCATAATTGCGCGTATCTTGCCCTAAAGACTGCCGCACAACTCAACAGATAGAACCGCCACATCCGATAGAAGCGCTCGCTGTATTTTTCTTTAAGCGCCGGCCATGCCTTCTCGAAGTTCTCATGCCAAGCCAACAGTGTACGGTCATAATCCGGGCCTATGTTATGAAGGTCCTCAATAATAAATAAACCTTCCATCGCCGTTGCGAGTTGCGCAATAGACGGAAGCATGGCATTTGGGAAAATATATTTGTTCAGCCATGGCTCTATAGCCGTTCTGCTCTTGTTGCCGCCGATAGTGTGTATAAAAACCACCCCGTTTTTTTTCAAACACCGATCAGCAACTTTCATATACGTCCGATAATTCTTGTAGCCAACATGCTCCATGATGCCTATTGAGATAATAGCGTCATACTCACCTCTCGCATGCCTGTAATCATCAAGACGCAGAACCACCGGCAATCCCTTGCAACGTTCCATCCCCAATGCAACCTGCTCCTTGGATACCGTATAGCCGGTTATTTCGACACCGTAATTCTCGGCGGCATGCTTCGCGAAACTGCCCCAACCACAACCAAGCTCAAGAATCTTCATTCCCGGCTTCAGACCTGTTTTTCTGCATATTAAGTCGAATTTGGCCGTCTGCGCTTCGTCCAGATTACTCGCGTTGCGCCAATACGCGCATGTATATGCCATGGTCTTGCCCAACATCGGCTCGTACAAGTCGTTGCCAAGATCATAATGTTTCTCCGCCACCTCAAACGCGCGACGATTGGTCTGAAGATTGAACAGCCTGGACCGTACGGCCAAAGCAATCGTTTCCATGTCTTTCTTCGCCTTTTCGCGCAGATTCGCCTCATGAATTCGGCATATCAAATCATCCAATGCGTCACAGTCCCACCAATTGTCCATGTAGGATTCGCCGAACCCCAAAGATCCCTGGCCGAGAATCTTGTCATAGGCGCGACGATCTTTTATCTGTATATCCCATGGATTCTTGCCGCCAACTTTTATGCCGGCCGATGCAAGCAAATTTCTAACAACTTTTTCAGGCCCCGTTAGCTTCATACACTTGTCTTTATTTGAACATATCGCCGTAGCGATATATATCAACATTATCCTAACACAGTCAACTGCCGTCAGTAATATTCTCGTATTGCGTACGATTGTGCCGTTCTCACAGTTCACCATTATGTCGCGCGCCGGTTCCGCGGAAACCAACATACTATCTTGTTGCTGATTTCCCATTCTCATGCCCCATTCTTTGGGTGTCGTCTATTATAAGGCAAATCGTCGTCTTTCAGTAAGCGCACTGCCATGTTATGCGATTTGCGACTTGCCACAGGAAACTAATGTGTGACAGCATTATTCTTACTGTTTGCCAATTTTGCATGGGAAAAAATTACAATGATAAACGGTTTTGTTGACCTTCAGAATAACGGCTGGATGAACACCGATTTCAGCGAGGCCGGACTCACCTGCGAACGCTTCAAAGAAATTACCCTGGATTTGGTTTCGAAAGGAACTATTGCTTATTGCCCAACATTGATCACCGGTGATCCGGAAATCTATAAGAAAAATTTCAGCGTGATCGCTGAAGCTATTAAAGATCCGAATATCGGCAGTCATATACTCGGCATTCATCTCGAGGGCCCTTTTATTTCGCCGGAATCAGGAGCTGTC